>NZ_LZJD01000152.1:0-20474 GCF_001666875.1 Mycobacterium sp. E802 | reverse complement strand
CTGGATCAGTGCACGGTCACCAGCGTGCGCAACCCCCAGGATCAGACCAGGTTCATCCGGGTCGAACGGTTCGGCAAGAACGGCAAGGAATTCGACCTCATACCCGTGGTGGTGCGACGCACCATCACAGTGTCACTGGATTGCTCGGGATGATCCTCAGCGCTGGCAGTTCAACGAGACCGACACCGTCTGGCTGGTGACCGCGGGCACGAGGATGCGATCACCACCGAGGCCCGGCCCGACGTAGGGCAGCAACTGCCCGACGCGCTGCGGATTACGCACGCTGGTGACCGTGCACTGATCCAGGGGCGCATTGCCGATGCGATCGACGTTGACGTGAAATCCCTCGGCTTCCAGCTGACCGATGGTCACCACCGGTGAATCGGCGTGTGCCGGAACGGCGGTCGACAGAACCGCACTCATTGCCGCCCCCGACGCGGCCAGCATGACGATTGAACCTCGCATGACCGTGTCTTCTTTCTACGTTCTCGCATTCACTCTTTCGGTGATGTCCTCCCGGTTGTTACGGGCGAGGACGCTTGCGAGTTCAACGCAGCCGCCGGCTAGGCGGGAGCAGGTTCGCGGGTCTCGGTGGCGTGGTCGTCGACCATGGTGAGTTCGTCGAACGGATCGTCACCCCGCAGCACCGCGTCCACCTTGTCCTTGTCCACGGTGTGCGTCCACGAGCCGACCAGCAGGGTGGCCACCGCGTTGCCGGAGAAGTTGGTCACCGCACGCGCTTCGGACATGAACCGGTCGATCCCGACGATCAGGCCGACTCCGTCGAGCAGATCAGGGCGATGGGCCTGCAGGCCGCCGGCCAGGGTGGCCAATCCGGCGCCCGTCACACCGGCGGCCCCCTTCGACGCGACGATCATGAACACCAGCAGACCGATCTGCTGCCCGACCGACATCGGGGCGCTCATCGCGTCGGCGATGAACAGCGCCGCCATGGTCAGGTAGATGGCGGTGCCGTCGAGGTTGAACGAATATCCGGTCGGCACAACGACACCGACGGTGCTGCGGTCGACACCCAGGTGCTCCATCTTGGCGATCAGCCGCGGCAGCGCCGACTCCGACGACGAGGTCGAGAAGATCAGCAGGTACTCGCGGGCCAGGTATCGCACCAGTTTGAAGATGGACACGCCCGACACCGCGCGCAGCAGGATGCCGAGCACACCGAACACGAACAGCACGCAGGTCACGTAGAAGCCCAGCATCAGGGTGAGCAGTTGGGTGACGGCGGTCCAGCCGGTCTGCCCGACGACGTTGGCGATCGCGCCGAACGCGCCGATCGGTGCCAGCCACAGGATCATGATCAGCACCTTGAACACGAGCTTCTGCAGGTGCTCGATACCGCGCAGGATCGGTTCACCGGCGCTGCCCATGCCCTGCAACGCGAATCCGACCAGCAGCGCGACGAACAGGGCCTGCAGCACGCTTCCGGCGGTCAGCGACGAGAACAGGGTCTCGGGAATGATGCCCTGGACAAAGTCCATCAGTCCGCCGGCCTCGTGCGCCTTCTCCGCGAGCTCGGCGCCCTTGCCTGCCGAGCCCTCCGACAGGTGCATGCCGCTGCCCGGGTGGATCAGGTTGCCCACCACCAGACCGATGGTCAGCGCGATCGTGGACATGGCCAGGAAGTAGCCGAAGGCCAGGCCACCGACTTTCCCGACGGTGGCGGCCTTGCGTACCGAGCCGATGCCCAACACGATCGTGCAGAAGATGATCGGACCGATCATCATCTTGATCAGGTTGACGAACATGGTGCCGAGCACGCCGACGCTCTTGCCCACCTCAGGAGCGACGAGCCCGACCACCACACCGACGACGACGGCCGCGATGACCGCGATGTAGAGCCAGTGCGTGCGGTCGCGACGCGGGGACGCCGGCTCGGGTCGCGACTCTGTCGACACAGTCATCGGTGCACCTCCAGTTCGACTTCGAATGCGCTGTACCAGTACCTTCGACCATAGGGTGAGCCAGGTCACGATTTAGTTCATTACGTTCATGCGATCGGAGATGTGGTGGCGCGCTGGTGGCGGCGTCTGTCGGTCCGGGCCTGGCCGCATTCGCTGGCCGGGCAGGCCATCGCGCTGCAAATCCTCGTGGTCGTGGTTGTGGTGCTGGCCGGTTCCACCCTGGCCCTGCTCGACGCCCGCCGTGACGGCGCCGACGCGGCGCGCCAGCAGGTGATCGGCATCGCCACGGCCCTGGCCGATTCGCCTTCGACCGCGGCGGCGATCGAATCGGGAACGGCCACAGAGGTTTTGCAGCCGGTCACCGAGGCCGTGCGCACGAGTACCGATATCGCGTTCATCACGATCATGTCCCCGGAGGGCATCCGGTTCACCCACACCGATCCCGGCGAGATCGGCGGGCATTACCTGGGCACGGTCGCGCCCGCACTGCGCGGGGAGACGTTCACCGAGGTGTACACCGGGACACTGGGTCCGTCGGTGCGCACCATCGCGCCGGTCCGTGGCCGCGACGGACGCATCGTGGGCCTGGTCTCGGCCGGGATCACCCAGCAGACGCTGGCCCAACGCTGGCGGGCACAGGTCCCGGTGATCGCCGCGGTAACCGCGGCCGCACTGGGTGTTTCGTTGATCGGCGGGTGGGCGATCCGGCGCCGGCTGTTGCGCCAGACCCACGGCCTGGGCCCCGCCGAGCTGCGGGTGATGTACGACCACCACGACGCGATCCTGCATTCGGTGTCCGAGGGGCTCATCGTGCTCGACCGCGACGGGGTGGCGTTGGTGAACGACGAAGCCCGCCGCTTGCTCGGCCTGCCGCCCGGCCCGGTACGGGCACAGGATCTGCCGGCGTTCCTGCGCCAGGCCGACCCGGGCGCCCGCGACGAGGTGCACGTCACCGCCGATCGGGTGCTGGTGGTCAACCGGGCCCACGTCGCCGACCCGGGTCCCGGCGGGCAGGCGCGAAGCCGATCCGAGGTGGTCACGATCCGTGATCGCACCGAACTGCAGGGCGCCCTGGGTGAACTCAACTCGCTGCAGGTACTGGCCGATTCGTTGCGGGCACAGGCGCATGAGTCGGCCAACAAGCTGCACACCGTGGTCACCATGGTGGAGATGGGCCGGCCCGACGACGCGGTCCGGTTCGCCACCAGTGAGTTGGAGTTGTCACAGCGCCTGGTGGACCGGCTGTCGGCGGCGGTGGGTGAGCCGGCCCTGGTGGCGCTGCTGCTCGGCAAGACCGCGCAAGCCGACGAGCGCGGGATCACCCTGACCGTCACCGAGGACACCCAGCTGTCCGATGACGCCGCGCTGTCGGGGCAGGAGATGGTGACGGTGCTGGGTAATCTGATCGACAATGCGATGGATGCCTGTGACCGTGACGATCCATGGGTCGAGGTCACGGTGAACCAGGAGGATCAGCAGTTGGTGATCCAGGTCGCCGAAAGCGGCCCCGGCATGGATGCGGACACCTTCGAAAAGGCCATGCAGCGTGGCTATTCCACGAAATCCGGCGACATCGCCGGCCATGGTCTCGGGCTGGCGTTGGTGGCGCAGGTGGTCACACGGCATTCCGGCACGCTGACCGCCGACGTGACGTACGGTTCTGTCGTGACTGCCACGATTCCGGTCGCGCGGCACGCATGAGGATCAATGTGATGATCGTCGAGGACGATCCGCTGATCGCCGAGGCCCATCAGGCCTACCTCGCTCGGCTGCAAGGCTTTTCGATGGTAGCGGTGGCACACACGGCCCGCGACGCGATGCGGGCGGCCGCCGCGGCGGCAGCCTCCGAGCATCCGGTGGATCTCGTGCTGCTGGACATCGGTTTGCCCGATGCCAGTGGAATCTCCTTGGCGTCCGGGCTTTCCGGGCTGCGGCCGGCACCCGACATCATCGCCATCACCTCCGAGCGTGACCTGGAGATGGTGCGCGCCGCGGTGGCCCACGGTGCCCTGGCTTATCTGCTCAAACCGTTCACGTTCGCGGCGTTTCGCGATCGGCTGGAACGCTACCGCCGCTACCGTTCGGCGTTGCCGTCCGGAACCGATGCGGCCAGCCAGGCCGAGGTCGACCGGGCGCTGGCCGAATTGCGCGTCGCCTCAGGAGAATCCGCGAGATCGGCGCCGAAAGGGGCGGCCCCGCATACCACAGAGGAGATCGCCACTGCGGTGCGCGACAAGCCCGCCGGATTGACGGCCGATGAGGCGGCCAAACGCGTCGGGGTGTCGCGGGTGACGGCGTGGCGCTATCTCGAGCGCCTGGCCGACGACGGGACCGTCGTGCGGCACACCGAATACGGCAAGGCCGGGCGGCCCCGCACCCGCTACCGGTGGCGCTGAATCAGGCGCCGGCGGGCTCCAGGGCGGGCATCGCCGGCATCGCCGCGATCTCGACCGCGTCCGTCGCCACCAGCTGCGAGTACAGCGATTCGGCCACCTCGAAGGCGTTCACCCGGCCGGCATAGTTGGCGACGTACAGCCGTGTGCCGTCGTGGCGTAGGGCGACCGCCGCGGGCTCCGCATGCACGTCGATGCTGCCCTGGACCTGGCCGGTCAGGGCGCACCACACGACGACGCGGTTGTAGTCGACGAGGTAGGCACGGGTGGCGTCGGCGCTGAGCACCAGTTCGGTGGGCGCGCCGGCGACCTCGACCGCGTCCACCACGGTGGCCGCGGACAGATCCACGGTGTGCACCACACCCCGGTGGGTGAGGTCGGAGGTCAGCACGTAGGCGATACCGTCGCCGATCGCCACATCGCGGATCGGGGCGCCGACCCACACCGTCGCCTGCACCTGAGCGGTCTCGGTGTTGACGACGACCAGGCGGCTGCCGCGGGGGTCAGAGGTGGCCGCGAGCAGGCGCTTACCGGTCGAGTCGACCTGGAGCGCATCGAGGTTGACGCCGGCGCCGGTCGCGATGTCGATGGTGCCGACGCGCTCGGCGGTGGTGTCGATGACGGCGATGTCGATGCGCTCGTGGCCGGCGCGGCCGGCGAACACGCGCTTGCCGTCGGGGCTGATGGCCATGGCCGTGACGGTCATGGCCAGCGGGTACTCGTTGAGCACCGCGCCGGTGAGGGTGTCGACCGTCAGGATCGAGTCGTGTGCGGCCCCGGCGACACTGACATAGGCGCGGTCGTCGGCGACCACGACGTGGAACGGATCCCCGGGCAGGCGCACCGAACCCACCACACCCATGGTGTGGGGATTGATCACGGTCAGACTCTGATTGGTGACGTTGGTGACCACCACGTTTTCGCGGTCGGGATCGACGGCGATGTCCCCGATCGCGCCACGACCGACCTCGGCCACACCGGCGACGTCAAAGTCGTCGAGCGCGCCGTCGAAGGTGATGCCGCGGACCGGCAGGTCATCGATGACTCCGTGATTTCGGCGGGCTTCACGGCCAGAGCGCGCGGCCTCGGTCAGCGCACGCAAAAAGTTCTTTGCCATCTGTGTCGGCACCTCCGCCGGTGAGAGTTCCACCGGCTCTAGATTTCAGTCATCTGCGCCGGGAGTGGCGCGGTTGCATTGAGTCTAGCGACGAAACCGACAGCTCCTGAACGACTTCGCAGCGAATATCGCGAAGCTGACAACAGTCTCTCAGGATGCGCTTAAGAAATTCTTCGTTATCGACTTGTTACCTTTTGGCTTTGATCGATTAAATGCCTGTTACCAGGCTTTTCGCCGTATTTAATGCGCATCACATAATTGGCGGCAACCGGGCCCGTCGATACCGTTTCTTATCCTCGCGGGCAAAAGTGAGCGGTAGATCACATCCCGACACTCCAGCAAACTTTCCGCAGCGTCAAGATCGGAACGCCCGGCGCAACGCGTAACGCGTGTTACCGCTGTGAAAGATGTGCCGGGCGCAGCACCAGGTTCACCTCGCACGATCCATGCCGTGCGTCGGGCCGTACGGTCGCGGTGTATCGGCCCCCGACCACCTCGGCGTTCAAATCGATCACTTCCTGGATCATGCCCTGCTGGATGCCGCGGACCACCTCGGGTGAGGCCGCCGCGACCTCGGCCAGCGGGCACGTGCAGATCTCCACGGACACCTCGCCGAACGAACTCAGCACCGAACGAACCTGGAATCCCAGTTCGCCGAGCGTGGCCACGACAAGATCGGAAAGCGACGTCTCAGCGCGACGACGCGCCACCCGCACCCGGTGCGCCAGGTCGGCGCCGATGCGCAGTGCACGCTCTTCGCGTTCCTCGGGTGAACCACCCAGGTGCCGGGCGAACAACGCGACGATGTCGGCGTAGTCGAGGCGCGGGACGATTTCATACGTCAACCTCGGCCGGCCCACCCGCCCGGCGGCAGGACTCGCCGCGGCGCGGCGGATGACGCCCTGTCCTTCCAGCGTGCTGAGGTGGAAACGGGCGGTGGTGATGTGGATCTGCAGCGCCTCGGCGATCTGCCGGGCGTCGAGGGGATTGTCCGCGGCCCGCAGGAGGTCGGCGACCCGGTGCCGTTGCTGTCCGGCCGCCCGGTCAGAGTCGACGCGTTCACGATGCCGGGGCATGGACACATCATGCACCTCGGATGTCATGGCGATCCCACGCCTAGGCAGAACCAGGCACCACCGCAACGATCGCCACCGCGGTCAGCTGCTCACGGTAGCGATTGAAAGTTCTGCGCATGTGCAGCACGCGCTTTCGGGCATCTGGATGGGTCAGCACGTTGCCGACGATCCGCAGCGCGCCGAGCAGGCCTTCGTCGGCGACCACGCGGCGCGGTTGCAGCAGGGCCATCGGCGCCCGGTCCACCTCGGCCACCTCGAAACCCGCACTGGTCAGCAGCTCGGTCCACTCGGCCACGGTCAGCGGTCGCGCGTTGACCTTGATGGCCCTGGCCATCTCGCGGCGGATGTCCTCCTTGATCGCCTCGTCCAGGCCGTCGGGCATCAGGGCCAGTTCGTGGATGGCGTAGCGGCCGCCCGGGCGCAACACCCGGAACGCCTCCTCGACGATGGCCCGCTTGGCCTTGTCCCCCTGCATGGTCAGCATGGCCTCACCGACGACGACGTCGGCCGAGCCGGCATCCAGACCCGTGTCGGCGGCATCGGCATCGATCAGCCGGCCGCCGGTGGCGGCCACCGCTTTCTGCACGAGTGCGGAGGTGGCCGAGCTGTCGTCGACCCCGACGTACGAGCGGGGCCGCTGTGCGGCGATGTCGGTGGCGGTGCGGCCCAGCCCCGGTCCGAGTTCGACGACGTCTGCGCTGCCGATCCGGGCCGCGGCCAGCAGCCGCGTGGTCAGCTCCAGCCCGCCGGGCCGAAGCACCCGCTTGCCCAGCCGGGCCAGCAGCCAGTGCCCGGGCAGGTCGGCGTCGGAGCGCTGCGGAAGCGGCAGTTCGTTCTTGCCCGTCATTTCGTGATACCTCCTCTACGGGCCGTGCACCACGTACTGCACAGCAGGACAACGGAAAACAGGGCGCACGTGTACGCCAAGGCGAGGTTCTGCCCCCACGGCGGGTTCAGGACGATGTCCTGCCCGGTGGCGTAGACGCCGTTGAGAAAGGGCATGAAACGTTGCAGTGAGTAGCCGCCGGGCAGGTAGCCGACGGCGGTTTCGATCACGTACACCCAGAACAGGATCGCGCCGACCGCCGCTGCGGGTGTCCGGATCAGGGCGCCCACGCCGAGGCCGAGGCCGGCCGCGAAGAACGCGTAGACCGGCACGGTCCACACCAGGCGCAGGCCGTGCGGATCGGTCACCGACACCTGTCCGTAGACCAGCGCGGACACCCGGGGCAGGGCGACGAGTACCAGCACCACCATCGCCGCCGACAACGCGGCGCCGAGAGTGCCGTAGAACAGCCACTTTCCCATCATCGCCGACCAGGTGCGCGGCAGCGCGAAACGCACGTACTGGTGTGCGCCGGCCCTGAATTCGTGGGCCTGACCGTAGGCCGACGCCAGCGCGGACAGCACCACGGTCACGGTGATCACCCAGTAGGCCGCGTTGGTGGTCGACACCTGTTGGACATAACTTTGACCCGGGATGCGCGCGAATCGTTCTGCCACAACGGCGATCAGGAACGTGATCGCCGCGGGCACGATCACCGCCGCCGGGACCAGAACGTTCCACAGTGGGCCGCGACCTCCGGTGCGGGTCATCTCGGCGCGCATGCTTCGCAGCACATGCCCGGTCATGCGTCGGCCATTCCGAGCAGCAGTGCCTCCAGGTGCCGGCGCGGGTCGGTACCGGCCGGCACGATCTCGTCGATGCTGCCCGCCGCGGCGATCCGACCGTGTTCCAGCACCAACAGCCGGTCGGCGGTCAGCGCCACCTCGCCGAGTAGATGACTGGCCACCACGACGGTGCGCCCTTCGGCGGCCAACCGCCGCAACAGGTCTCGCAGCCAGACGATGCCCGGCACATCCAGCCCGTTGACCGGTTCGTCGAAGATCAGTGCCTGCGGTTCGGCGAGCAAGGCGCCGGCGATCGCCAGCCGCTGACGAGCGCCCATCGACAGTTGCGCAATGCGGCGATGCCTCTGTTCGGCCAGCCCGACCTGGTCGAGCACCTCGTCGATGCGGGCACCGGCCACGTCGCCCAATGCTGCCAGCCACGACAGGTGGCGCTGCGCGGTGTGCCGCGGGTCCATGGTCGACGGGTCGAAATGCACGCCGAGCGCTCCCATGGGGTCCGCGTGGTCACCAATCTTCTTGTCACACAACGTGATCGTGCCGTGATCGGGTCGTTCGACCCCGGCGATGAGCCGTAGCAGCGTGGTCTTTCCTGCGCCGTTGAGGCCGAGCAATCCGGTGACCGTTCCGGCCGGGAACGATGTGGTGACGTCGACCAGGGCGGGAATGCCACCGAAGGCCTTGGTCACACCGCGGACGTCGATCATCGGTGGATCACTGGAAGTTGCACGGAATGGGTAGCCCCAGAGTCGAGATGCCGTTGCACATCGACTTGCTCGCAAGCTTCCACTGCCCGTCGATGTACCGCCATTCGGCGGGGATCTGCAAGGTGGGCTGGCCCTGACGGCTGCCGTTGATCACCGCGGTGTGGCTGGTGCCGTCATGGGTTTCCGGTCGGGTCACCAGGGCCGAGCCCTTCGGGGCGCGGAAGATACCGAGCCGGTAGACCATCTTCGGCACGATGACCGCCCGCGGACCGCCTTCGAGCTGTGCGGCTTTGACGTGATCCGGCGCCTGGCTTGCCACGAGTAGCTGGATCTGGGCGTTGAGATCCTCCAGCGTCGGCACCGCAGCGGTGATCGCGAAGTCCTCGGCAGCAGCCGGCGGCGCGAAGGCGACGGGGAGCGAGACCGCAATGACGCTGGCGACCAGCGAAAACAGGCGCTTCATCAGCGATTCCTTAATTTAGAGGAAAAGTATGCGGTTAACCCTAGAAGTTTGGTTAGCCTAAGGCAATACCTTCGTGCGGAGCGTCGCGCGTGCCGTTTACTCCCGACACCATGAGCGACGTGCGAGCATCTGCGGATGGACTCGAAGGACGATCCCGAGGCGCGCATCCGGGAACTGGAGCGCCCGCTGGCCGAAACGGCACGCACCTCGGAGCTGGGCACTCACGGTTCCGGCAGCTTTCCCCCGCCCCCACCCGGGCCGCCGGCACCATGGCCGGGCTATGAGCCCTACCCGCCATATCCGGCACCGCCGCAGCGCAAGTCCAATGCGGCACCGTTCGTGATCCTGTTCGCGCTGTTGTCGTCGCTGCTCGTCGCCGGTGCCATCGCCGCTTTTGTGTTCTTCGACAACGCCGGCGAGAAGTCCGGCTCCGCCGACTCGTTCTCCGACAGCCAATCCACCGCCATCCGCGCTCCGGCGTCCGAACCGCTTGCACCGAGCCAGGTTTCACCCGGGCAAACGGTGATCGTCTCGGGTATCGGCGAGCACCGGACAGTTGAGTGCCAGGACAGCACCGTGATCGTCAGCGGCGTCGAGAATCAGCTGCAGATCACCGGGCACTGCATCGCCGTGACCGTATCCGGCGTGAACAACGTCATCGAGGTCGAGTCGGCCGACACCATCGGCGTCTCCGGATTCGAGAACCGGGTCACCTACCGCAGCGGGCAACCCGAGGTGAGCAAGTCGGGTCAGTCCAACGTCGTCGAGCCGGGCTGATCCGCCCCGGGCACACCCTCGAGGCGGCGCAGAAACGTCTGCAGCAGCCCGATCAGCGGGGCCGGATTGTCTTCCGGGACCCAGGCGTAGGAGTCGTCGACGAATTCCAGCGTGGCCTGGGGCAGCGTCCGGGCCAGCCGGGCCGCACCTTCGGCCGGGAAATACCGCTCCTCACGCGGCCACACCACCAGGGCCGGCCGGTCGTACTCCGCCAGTTGCGGTGAATACTTCGCCAGGTAGTCGGGCGACAACCCCTGCAGGAAGCGACGTAAATCGTTGCGCACCAAGGGATCACTGCGCAACGGCCCCACATAGTCGGCCATGATGTCGGGTGGGATCGGCCGTTTGGTTGCGCCGCCATAGGTCACCCGCAGGCGTTGCACTCCCCTGAGCCCGATGCCCACCGACTGCAACAGCCCGGCCCCGGGCAGCCCGGCCAGTGTGGCCAGGAGCTTCACCGGCCACGGGTCGGAATCGAATGCGTTGGTGGCGACGAGGACCAGCGCCTCGACCCGCTCGGGATGGGTCACGGCGGCCACCTGGGCGATATCGCCGCCGTATCCGTTGCCGACGACTACGGCCTGCTCGATTCCGAGTGCGTCGAGCAGGTCGACGACTGTTTGAGCCAGGCCCGGCAGGGTCACGTCGGCGTCGGGCAGAGCGGGGGTGTGTGATCCCATCGCCAGATCGGGTGCGATACAGCGGATCCCATCTCCGAGACCGGCCACCACGTGGCGCCAGACCAAGCCATTGGCGACGAGTCCGTGCAGGAGCACGACGGGGAGGCCGCTGCCGCATTCCCGCACACCGACCGGTCCGCAGGGCAGCTGTACCAGTCGCCGGGAGCTGAGCGTGTTCATCCGACCGTCCCTTCACCGCGAGCACCAGTAAATCAATACAGACTGTATGCAAACACATGGATTGGTAAACATCAATACATACAGGTTGTTAAAATTTCTCGGTGAGCAACGAGTCCCGCGACGGCCGCGAGCAGCGCAGCGAAGCCACGCGGTCGGCACTGGTCGCAGCGGCACGCGCACAATTCGTCGAGCGCGGTTATTCGGCGGTGTCCACCGGAGACATCGCGCGCGTCGCGGCGGTCACCCGCAATGCGCTGTACTACCACTTCCCCACCAAAGAGGCGGTGTTCCGGGCAGTCTACGAGGATGTCGAAGGCCAACTCGCCCAGCGGGTCCTGCCTGCGGCCGCCGCACACACCACCGGCCGCGCCCAACTCGAGGCCGGTATCGAGGAGTTCCTCGACGGGTGTCTGGACCCCACCGTGGCGCGGGTCAGTGTGCTCGAGGCACCGGCCGCACTCGGTTTCGCGCAGATGCGCGAGATCGACAATCGCAACTACCTCGGCGCGCTGCGTGACGGGTTGCGCACCGCGATCGCCGATGGTGAGCTCCCCGACCTACCGGTGGACACGCTCGCTTCGATGATCATCGGCGCGCTGGACGAGGCTGCACTGCTCATCGCGACCGCCGACGACCCGGCCGCGGCCCGTCACGATGCCGGCGTGGTGGCCAGGGCATTGGTCGACGGCTTGTTCACGCGCTGACCGCTACAGCACCTTCGACAAAAACTCTTGCAGCCGAGGGTGTTTGGGGTTGTCGAAAAGCTCGGCCGGCGGCGCGTCCTCGACGATGTTGCCGTCGCACATGAAGATCACCCGGGAGGCCACCTCGCGGGCGAAGCCCATCTCGTGGGTGACCACCACCATCGTCATGCCGCCCTCGGCCAGGTCCCGCAGCACTTCCAGCACGTCGCCGACCATCTCGGGATCCAGCGCGCTGGTGGCCTCGTCGAACAGCATGATCGACGGGTTCATCGCCAGTGCCCGCGCGATCGCGACGCGCTGCTTCTGTCCACCGGACAATGTGGCCGGCTTGACGTGGGCCTTGTCGGCCAGGCCCACCTGGGTCAGCAGCTCCATGGCCCGCTTCTCGGCGGCGGCCTTGTCCATCTTCTTGGTCAACAGCGGTGCCAGCGTGACGTTGTCGATCACCGTCATGTGTGGAAACAGGTTGAAGTGCTGGAACACCATGCCGATGTGCTGGCGCACCTTGTCCAGGTCCACTTTGCGGGCGGTGAGGTCGAACCCGTCGACGGTGACCTTGCCGGCGGTGATGTCCTCGAGCTTGTTGAGGCAGCGTAGGAAGGTGGATTTGCCCGACCCCGACGGGCCGATGACGCACACCACCTCACCCTTGCTGATCGTGGTGTCGATGCCGTCGAGGACCACCAGATCGCCGAACGACTTCTTCAACCCCTCGATCCGGATCTTTACCGTGCCTTCGGGCTCGGCGGCGGCGGCTTCCGGTACCAACTGCGTCATTTGATCCTCTTCTCGAGTCGATCCGAGAGCTTCGTGAGCGCCATGATGACGATGAAGTAGATGATGCCGATGATCAGCCACATGGTGAACGACTGGTAGTTGCGCGCGATGATCAGCCGGCCGGTCTGGGTCAGCTCGGCGATGCCGATCACCGACAGGATCGACGTGTCCTTGAGGGTGATGACGAACTGGTTGACATACGACGGAATCATCGTGCGAACCGCCTGCGGCAGAATCACTTTGCGCATCGTGGGCAGATAGCCGATGCCCAGGCTGCGGGCGGCCTCCATCTGACCTTTGTCCACGGATTGGATTCCGCCGCGGACGATCTCGGTCATGTACGCCCCGGCGTTGAGCGAGAGCGTGATGATGCCTGCGGTCAGCGCCGTCATCTGGAAGCCCAACGCCGCGGGAATACCGAAGTAGATGAAGAACGCCTGCACCAGCAGCGGGGTGCCGCGGAAGATGTCGACGTAGGTGGTGCCGATGCCGCGCAGGATGATCGAGCGCGACACCCGGAACAGCCCGAAGATGATGCCCAGCACCAGCGCGATGGCGATCGAGACCACGGTCAGGATCAACGTCATCTTCAGGCCGGTCATCAGGAACGGGAATGTGCTCTCGAGCAGCCCGAGGAACGAGTTGTCGGCCTCGGTGGCGCCTTCACCGAGATATTTCTCGAGGATCTCGTCGTAACGACCGGACTCCTTGAGTTCCTTGAGGCCGGCGTTGAACTTCGTCAGCAGTTCGGCGTTGTGGCCCTTGTTGACCGCGAAACCGTAGCTGGAGCCCTTCTCCTTCGGCGTCACGGTCTTGAACCCGTTGCCCTGCTGGATACCGTAGTTCAGCACCGGGTAGTCCTCGAAGATCGCCACCGAGTTACCGGTCTTGACTTCCTCGAACATCGACGCCGAATCGGCGAACGAGACGATCTGGAAACCGTACTTGTCCTTGATCGACTCGGCGAATTCCGCGCCCTCGGTGCCGTTCTTGACCGCCACCCGTTTGCCGCGCAGGTCGGCGTAGGACTTGATGTCCTCGTCGTTGGCCAACACCGCCATCTGCACACCCGATTCGAAATACGGGTCGGAGAAGTCGAACACCTTCTTGCGCTCGTCGGTGATCGACATGCCCGCGATCACCCCGTCGGCCTGGTTGGCCTGCACGGCCTGCAGCGCCGCGTCGAAGCCCAGCGGCTTGATGGTGATGTTGAACTTCTGGTTCGCCGCGATCTCGTTGATCAGGTCGATGTCGATACCGACGAATTTGCCGTCCACATCCTGGAATTCGAACGGCGCGAAGGTGATGTCGGTGGCGACGACGTAGGTCTCGCCCTCGGCGCTGGCGCGGGCCGGGGCCAGCATGGCAGCGCCGGCCACCCCGAGCAACAGGGCCAGAAGAGTGAGCAGATGTACCGGTATTCGCGAGCCCGATCGTCGACTGCGAAGCGACTGTGGCGAACCAGCTCGCATATGGCAACTCCCCTCGGGACGGCAATGGCGAAGCCCACCGTATCGCTAGCCCTGGCCGAACGGGAGAATTCGGGGGCGACAATGGGATGGTGTTCGATGGCTTCGACTTCCACCGCGCCTCCAACGGGATTGCACTTTGGGTAGGCGGTACCGGACCGGCGCTGCTGCTGTTGCACGGATATCCACAGACACATTTCATGTGGCATGCCGTCGCACCGCTGCTGGCGCGCAACTTCACCGTCGTCGTCGGTGACCTCCCGGGTTATGGTGCGTCCGAGGCACCACCGGTAGCGGCCGATCACCTGCCGCATTCCAAACGGGCCTGGGCGGCTCAGTTCGTGGCGGCCATGGACGAGTTGGGATTCGATCGGTTCGCGGTGTGTGGTCATGACCGCGGCGGCCGGGTTGCCTACCGGATGGCACTGGATCATCCACGGCGGGTCTCGCGGGTGGCTGTGCTCGATATCGTGCCGACTGTCGAGATGTATGAGACTGCCGATCGCGACTTCGGTTTCGGTTACTGGCACTGGTTCTTCCTGCCGCAACCTGCGCCCTATCCGGAGACCCTGATCGGCCACGACCCGGATGCGTTCTTCGAGGGCTCGCTGATGAAGGTGACGACGTTCGCCCCCGAGGCGCTGGAGGCGTATCGCTTTTCGTGGCGCCGGCCGCACACGATCGAGGCGATGTGTGAGGACTACCGGGCCGGGTTTGGCATCGATTCCGAACTGGACCGCATCGACCGCGAATCCGGGCGAAAGATCACCATGCCCCTGCTGGTCCTCTGGGCTCCCGCGGTGTGATCGACAAGTGGTACGAGCCGCTGCAGCTGTGGGCACGGTGGGCCGAGGACGTATCCGGAGCCGCCGTCGACGCAACACATTTCCTGGCCGAGGACCAGCCGGATGAGGTGGCTCGGCGACTCCTGAAGTTCTTGCGATGACGGGCGAGAAAAACCGGGGAAAGGAGTAGTGCACTACTCGTGAGGTAACGCCACCAACGGCCGTACGTTTTCTGCATCAGGGCGTCGGGAAGTTCAGCGCCTGGTTCAGAGGAAGTCCGATATGAGCGTTTTCCATCCGGTTTCCGTCCTCAGACGCGAAGCCGCACCACAGACCACACCGGCCGTCCACACCCACGAGCCCGTACTGATCACCGAACAACAGGTGCTGTTCAGCACCGCTGCGGCAGTGGGGGCCCCGCCGCGGCACACCCTCATGGCGACGATGTCAGAGGCGATGTCACACGCGGTGTCATCGGCGGTGACGCACTGGCGCACGCGGGAGGTCCGTCCGTATTACCCGCCGCGGATGTCCTACCTCGAACACAGCCTGATGGCGCGTGAGATGGACCGGCTCTGATCAGCCGGCCAGCGCCACCACGGGGGTGACCACCTCGGAGTACCGCGACGCGTCACCGGCGACGGACCGGCTGCGCCGACCGTGCACGTCGACCGGGACATCGCCGGCCAGCGTGATCCGGCTCAACCGGCGGAACTGATCGTCGTAATCGGCCACCGCGTAGTGCTGGGTGGCCCGGTTGTCCCAGATCGCCAAGTCGCCGGGCTCCCAGTTCCAGCGAATCGTGTTCTCCAACTTGATCACCCGGTTCTGCAGCAGCTGGAACAGGGTGACCGACTCGGCAGCGCTGAGCCCGACGAACTGTTTGATGAAGTGCCCGAGCAGCAGCACCCGCTTACCCGTCTCGGGATGGACCCGCACCACGGGATGTTCGGTCTCGTAGTACTCGGAGACGAACTCGTCGCGATACTGCTTCTCGGCGTCCGCGAGATCGTCGTGGCGTCCGTCGTAATCGGCCGCATAGTCGTATTGATTGGTGTGCACCGCCCACAGGTTCTCCACCAGCACCCGCAGCGGCTCGGGCAGCCGGTCGTAGGCGGCCTCGGTCGAGGCCCACGTCGTGGTCCCGCCGTAGTCGGGCAGCGTCACCGCGCGGAGCAACGAGGCCTTGGGGATGCGGTCGACGAACGTCACGTCGGTGTGCCAGCTGTTGGCCTTGTCATAGCGCGAATCGATGGGCAGGATCCGGTCACCGCGTGAGGTGACGGTCGGGTGGGCCGCGGTGGGGATACCAAGCAGCCGGGCGAACGCCAGCTGGCCGTCGTCGTCGAGGTGGTACTGCTTCCGGAAGAAGATGACCTTGTGTTCGAGCAGGGCATCGTTGATCGCGGACACCGTGTCCGCATCCAGGTTTCCGTTGACGTCGATTCCGTCGATGTGGGCGCCGAGCTTCACTACACGCAGAGAGGACACCGCGTCACCATCGATGAGCGCGGGCCTGAACACCATGTTTGCGCTCAGTGAGAGCGCAACCGTCAGTCGATACGGATGACGTAGGTGCCGTCGTCGTCGCGCTCGATCTGCCCCTCAAGGGCGTTGATCCAGACCGGAGTGTCACGTCGAGAACCCAGGAACGCGCTCTGCACGGAGCCGCCGGGCTGCAGATCGACGTTCCACTCGTCGTCTTGGGCGACGATGGTCAGGATCTCCTCACCGTCGGCGCGGCGGATCGAGATCACCTGACCGTTGGACTCGAGGTCCTCGGCGTCATAGTCGTCGAGCTCGTCGAAAGGTTCGGCATCCGGATCCCTGACATCGTCATGCACGGGCAAGACTGTACCCAGAATCACGTTCGGCGGATGACGACTGTCCGGCCTGCAACGGCTAACGTGCATCCGACGTTTACCGGCTGTTCGCCCGGGGAACAACGAGTCCCGCTGTGGCGTTGGCCAAGCATTGGTCTGTTACCAGGAGGATCATCATGGCTACCGATTACGACGCGCCGCGCGTCAAGGAAACCGACGAGTCGGCCGACGAGTCCCTCGAACAGCTGGCGGCGCAGCGGCGCACCGCGGCCAACACCGCGGTCATCGACGAGGATGAGGTGGTCGATTCGTTCGACCTGCCCGACGCGGACCTCACCGGCGAGGAACTCAGCGTGCGCGTCGTCCCCAAGCAGGCGGACGAGTTCACCTGTTCGAGCTGTTTCCTGGTGCAACACCGCAACCGGCTGGCCCTGCAGAAGGGTGAACAGCAGCTCTGCATCGATTGCGTGTAGTTCCCGGGATCCGCCCACGACGCGGCGGATAGTTCCTATTCTCAGCTGCATACCGACAACGATGTTGGAGGTGCAGATGACCGACCGCGCGACAGCCGGGCCACGGCGTGACACCCGACGCGAACGCCACAGCTACCACTTCGACCGGCACACTCCGCAATACCGCGACCAGTTCGAGCCGATCACCTCGGAGATGCTGGCTGCCTGTCCGCTGGCCTGGACCGACACCTATGGCGGGCACTGGGTGGCCGCCGGTAGCAGCGAAGTGTTCGAACTCGCCCGCTGCCCGCACATCTCGAACGATTTCGATTTCCTCGGCGAACGAAAAGGCTACTTGGGCATCAGCATTCCCCGTGCCGAGTCGAGCACACAGTTTCGCGGCGGCATGTTGGAGATGGACGATCCCGAACACCGTGCCTACCGCACACCGCTCAACGGATATCTATCGCCGGCCGCGGTGGCCCGGTGGAAGCCGGTGGCCGATGAGCTGGTGCGGGCCTGCCTGGACGAGAAGATCGAAAGCGGCAGCATCGATTTCGTCGACGATCTGGCAAACATTGTCCCGGCGGTGCTGACGCTCGGACTGCTCGGTGTCCCGCTGGCCGAGTGGGAGATCTACTGCGAGCCCGCCCACGCATCGGTGTACACCCGCGCCGACTCCCCCGATGCCAAGCGCGTTTTCGACCTGTCCGTGGCCTCGGCGGTGCACATGATGGAGCACGTTGCGGTGATCCGCGAGACGCCGCGGCCAGGGTTGATCGACGCCATGGTGCGGATGCGGATCGACGGTCAACCCGCTCCTGAGGGCGAGATCATGGGCATGCTCATGCTGTTGATCGGCGGCGGCTTCGACACCACCACGGCGCTCACCGCGCACTCACTGGAGTGGCTGTCCCAACATCCCGACGAGCGTGAGCGGTTGCGTCGTGACCGCGCGCGGCTGCTCGACTCGGCGACCGAGGAGTTTCTGCGGTTCTTCACCCCGGCCCCCGGGGACGGCCGCACCGTGGCCGAGGACATCGAGGTGGCCGGCGTCGACCTCAAAGAAGGTGAGCGGCTGTGGCTGTCGTGGGCGATGGCCAACCGCGATCCGCGGGTCTTCGACGCTCCGAACGAGCTCAAGATGGACCGCACCGGCAACCGTCACTTCAGTTTCGGGCTCGGCGTCCACCGTTGCATCGGGTCCAATGTGGCCCGCACGGTGTTCAAGGCGATGCTCACCGGGGTGCTCGACCGGATCCCCGATTACCGCTGCGATCCGGCCGGCACGAAGCACTACGAGACCATCGGGGTCATCCAGGGCATGCAACATCTGCCCGCCACCTTCACCCCCGGCCCGCGGCGCGGTCCAGGTCTGGCGCAGACACTGGAGAAACTGCAACGGGTCTGTGACGAGCAGCAGTTGGCCGCACCGATCACCGAGCACAAGGCCGCCGCGGTCATCGACTGACCCACGCGCCTGCCGCGCCGAGAACGCGTCGACACGATACGGTCAGGTCGATCGTTCGGCTCACCACGTTCGGACTGGAGAAAGCGGGAACAGATGACGGCAAAACCGATGACCGGCCGGCTACTGGCAGCCTGCGGATTCGCGCTCGTGGCGCTGGCCCCGACGGTCACGGGAATCGCTGCCGCACCGCACAACTCGGTCGCTCCCCTGGCCGACTGCCCGACCGGTGAGGAAGGCGACGTCTACACCGGCACGTGCACGCCCTTCCTGGTGCCCAACTCGCCCGAGGCACCGCCGGCGGCTTCGACGCCTGCCGAGCCAAACCTGTGCCCACCCGGGGTCGGCGGATCGCAGTGCACGCCGTCCACCGGCGGCAAGGCCACCCCTTCCGAATCGCAAATGCCCGGAACCATCGCGCCCTCGGGCCCCGAGCAGTCACTCCAGGACGTCAGCACGCCCGATTTCTGATCGGCCCCGGTTCACTCCGCGGTTCACTCCTCCACGACGGTGAACAGCGAGTCCCCGTCCTCGGGCGTCCCGTCGATCTGACCGTGGTGCTCGCCCGGGCCGTCGAGGCCGGCGTCCGAACCGATCGACTCGTCGGCACCCGACACACCGTCGGCGTCGCGCGGATCGACGTCGTCGACGGTCACGTCCGGCTCCTCCTCGGCGAGCCGCTGATCCAGCGATTCGCCTTCACGTTCCTCGGCCGCGGACACACCGAACTTGGTGGCCTCGCTCCAGTCCTCCGGCGGGTCGACCACTTCGTCGCCGTCGTCGTTGCGCACGTCGTCGGAATCGGTGGCCTCCATCGGGCTCAACATGTCATCGGCGCCGCCCAGGTCATTGGCGCTCGCGCCGGTGTCGTCGGTGCTCATCTTCTCCTCCAATTCCGGTGCAGCTTCCCCTCAGCGATAGCCATCGCGCTCAGGGTTGAAACCGGACGGCGCCCGGTGTGAGCATGCCAACGGGAGCCAGTAGATGCGGGTGCCGGGTTATCGTGGTGCACCATGGCCAACTTGGACCGTCGAAAAATGATGATGTTGTCGGGTCTGGGCGTGATGGCGGCGGCGCTGCCCGCCCAGCAGGCCCACGCTCTGCCCGCCAAGCCCCAGGCCCCGCGGGTTCCGGCGCCGTCCGCGGTGAACTACGTGTTCGCCGATGAATTCGACGGGCCGGCGGGCTCGTCGCCGAACACGGCGAAGTGGACGATCGCCAAGGCCCGCGAGACCATCAAGGACCCCACGTACTGGGAGCAACCCGGCCGTATCGGCCAGTACCGCGATGACCGTAAGAACGCGTTCCTCGACGGTAAGGGCAATCTCGTCATCCGCGCCACGAAGGAAGGCGACACCTACTACGGGGCCAAGTTGGCCAGCGTGTGGGAGGGCGGTGCGGGGCACACCTGGGAGGCCCGGATCAAGTTCAACTGCCTGACCGCGGGTGCTTGGCCGGCGTTCTGGCTGGGCACACTCGGTGAGGGCGAGCTCGACATCGTCGAGTGGTACGGCAACGGCAAGTGGCCCTCGGCCACCACCGTGCACGCGAAGTCCAACGGTGGTGAGTGGGAGACCCACAACATTGCCGTCGACACCGGCTGGCATACCTGGCGAACGCAGTGGGACGCCAACGGTGCCCGGTTCTGGCAGGACTACACCGACGGCGCGAAGCCCTATTTCGAGGTCGCGGCGAGCCAGCTGCCGGACTGGCCGTTCAACCAACCGGGCTACACGATGTTCGTGGTGCTCAACCTCGCGGTCGCGGGATCGGGTGGAGAAGACCCGAGCGGCGGCACCTATCCGGCCGACATGCTCGTGGACTACGTGCGCGTCTGGTAGTTCAGGGGTCGACCTGCATCTCGGTCAACACCCGCCGCAGGAGCTTTCCGGTGGCGTTGCGCGGCAGTTCGTCGATGAACACCACGTCGCGTGGCACCTTGTGGCGCGCCAGGTTGTCCTTGACGTACTGCTTGATGTCGGCCGGGTCCTGCGTGGCGCCGGGCTCGGAAACGATGAAGGCCCGCAACCGCTTTCCGAACTCGACGTCGTC
>NZ_LZJD01000151.1:0-46463 GCF_001666875.1 Mycobacterium sp. E802 | reverse complement strand
GACGACGTCGAGTTCGGAAAGCGGTTGCGGGCCTTCATCGTTTCCGAGCCCGGCGCCACGCAGGACCCGGCCGACATCAAGCAGTACGTCAAGGACAACCTGGCGCGCCACAAGGTGCCACGCGACGTGGTGTTCATCGACGAACTGCCGCGCAACGCCACCGGAAAGCTCCTGCGGCGGGTGTTGACCGAGATGCAGGTCGACCCCTGAACTACCAGACGCGCACGTAGTCCACGAGCATGTCGGCCGGGTCCTGCGTGGCGCCGGGCTCGGAAACGATGAAGGCCCGCAACCGCTTTCCGAACTCGACGTCGTCGACACCGACCACCGCCACATCGGCGACGTCGTCGCGTTGCTCCAGCAGGTTCTCCACTTCCTGCGGAAAGACGTTCTCACCGCCGGAGACGATCATGTCGTCGTCGCGGCCGTCGACGAACAGCAGACCGTCGTCGTCGAAGTGGCCCATGTCGCCGCTGGACATGTAGCCGTCGATGATCTGCTTGGTGCGACCGTCGGTGTAGCCCTGGAACGGCGCACCGTTGCGGATGAAGATGCGGCCGCGGCGGTTTCGGCCGTGGACGCGTTGGTCGTGCTCGTCGTAGAGCACCACCTCGCAGGTGACCGGAGCCCGGCCCGCGGTGCCGGGCGCGGCGCGCAACTCGGCTGGGGTGGCGACCGACGCGATGGCGCATTCGGTGGAGCCGTACATGTTGTAGAGGACGTCGCCGAACGTGTCCTGCACCCGCGTGGACAATTCCGGGCTCAGCGCGGACCCGGCGATCAGGATGACCTTCAGTGACGACGTGTCGTACTTGGCGATGACGTCGGGGCCAAGTTCGACCATCCGGTGCAGCATGGTCGGAACGGCCACCAGCATGTCGGCCGAATGCTCCGCGATGAGTTTCAGGGTGCCCTCGGCATTGAACCGCCGGGCGGTCACGATCTTGTTGCCCAACGCCGCGCCGACGCCGTACGTGGCCCAGCCGGTGCTGTGAAAGATCGGCGAGACGATGACCATGGTTCCCTTGCGGGGGAACGGGATTCGGTCGATGAGCTGCGCCGTGGCCAGAGGTGACACCGAACCGCGGGGCGCCCCCTTCGGGAGCCCGGTGGTGCCGCTGGTAAGGATGACCGAACCGCCCGCCGTCGTCGGCGCCGGCAACGGGGCGGTGGAATTCGCGGCGACGAGCTCGTCGAGCGTATGGGCGCCCGCGGGCAGCTCGGCGCCGTCGTCCACCCAGGTCACCACGCGCGGCAGATCGGTGGGCAGCGCGTCGAGCAGCCCGAGGAACTCGCTGTCGTGCAGCATCACGCTGACCTTCTCGCGCTCGCAAACCTGCGCGAACTGCGGTTTGGCGAAGCCGGTGTTCATCAACACCATCCGGGCGCCGAGCTTGCCGCACGCGGCCATCGCGACCGCCAAACCGCGGTGGTCACGGCACAACACACCGACCACCGATCCTTCGGCCACACCGAGTGACTGCAATCCATGTGCCAGTGCCCAGGATTGATCGTCGACCTGTTGGTAGGTCAACGTGCCACGCTCGTCGACGATCGCCGGCAGGGTCGGGAATCGGTGGGCGCCTTGGATCGCCATCGTGGCCTGCGGTCCGTAGACCGGGGCGAGTTTGGCGGCCCGGACCGTCGACTTGAGATCCGTCAGGTCGAGCACGCCGGTGGCGGCCAGCCGCCTGACCGCCTGTCCCGATTCGGCCGCCCGCTGCAGCGTGTGTTTGATACTGCTCAGCATTCCGGTCACACTACGCATCTGCCGCCGGAGAACAGATCGCACGTCGTCTCCAACCCGTTGAGCACGCCGGCCGGGATGGCGGAGATGAAGTCGGTCAAGCTGATGGCGCTCAACGACGTGAGATCGGTGGCCTTCTGCGTGCCGATCAACACCGCCACGGCGTTGCCCTCGGCGGTGGTGATGGTGAACGTGTCGTCGCCGTCGCCGTACTGCCCCGCGCAGTCGGTTTGGCACGCCCCCGTCTTGGGATCGATCTTCTCGTCGAACATGTCGTTGATCCATCCGGAGGACAGCTCCCGCACCGCCAGCGGGTTCTGCGGTTGCGGGAAGCCGGCGACGAGGTAGGCCACGGTCTGGATCAGCGGGTTGCCGCCCTGCATCGGATCCATGTGCACACCGTCTTCGAGCACCACACCGGTGAACTGCCCCGGCCTGGCCTCAGACAACTGGTCGTTGACGTCGCTGAACACGTTGAGGAAGTTCAGCGGGGCGCCGATCTCGTAGATCGGGATGTAGTCGTTGGGATCGTCGTCGCTCGGATCGAGCGTCCCGTTTGTTTCCAGTTCGTCGAGCCGGCTCATCGCGTCGGGGACGATCGACCCCATGGGCACCGCGTCGTAGGTGACCACACCGGCCAGGTGATTAGGTGCCTCCAGGCCTTCGTCACGCCGGCGGGTCAGCCCCTCGGCGTAGTACCCCGCGACCCCGGGGGCAAAGCCGCCGCCGAGCGAGTGCCCGACGAGCACGAAGTCCAACGGCACGTCGAGATCGCCGGTGCGACCGGCCTTGAGCTCGGCGGTGTCCAGGCTGGCGTTCAGCGCGGTGCGGTCCGGATCGAGGAACAACTGAGCGACTGCCTCGTGCAGGTTGTCACCACCGAGCCACATGCCGTCGGCCTCGAACGGGTTCGACGTGAAGGTGGTGGTGACGACGATGCTGTTGGTCGAATGAGCCAGGTACGACGCGGTGTAGCTGTAGAGCGGGCCGTTGGCCAGGAACCCGTGTTGCAGGTAGATCATCCGGGTGGGTCCGGGCTGGCCCTCCTGCGTGGTGGGGACATACCAATTCGATTCGACCTCATGGCCTTCGGAGATCACCAGGGTGGAGGTACTGACCTGGACCGAATCCCGCAGGCCCGGCGGGATCACCGGGTCACCGCCGACCACGCGTTCCAGCGTGGCCAGGGTGTCGAAGATGACGTCACCGAGCAGCGACAACGGCTTCGGGTATTGCTGCGGCTCGGGGTTGAGCGCCAGGGCTCCGAGGCTGCGCAGCACATCGTGGATCGGCTCGAGGGGATCGTGCGGGCTCGGGGTCGCGGCCGTCGAGGCGAGGCTTCGGATACGCCCGGCGTCGGCCTGATCCTTCGTCATGGCGGCGCGCAGCATCGTGCCGACCGGGGCCTCGGGTTCGGTGGCCGGCGTGGGCGTCGATGTCGGCGCTGGCGGATTCGCCCGCTCACGGGCCGCGGTGAGCGCCGAGCGGATACTGATCGGCGGCCGCACGCGGACCTCGACGGCTTGTGGTGCCTCCTCGACGGTGGCCGCGCTGTCATCCCGAAAGAACGTGCGCGCCTTGGCCGTAACTGAATCAGTGACGTGCTCGGGGGCGTCGGCGGTGGTCGTCTTGTCGACTTTTTCGGCGTTCTCGGCTTTGTCTTCCTTGTCGGCCTTCTCTGCCTTCTCTGCTTTGGCAGCTCTGACTGCCTTGGCGCCCGAAACCTCGGCTTTCACCCGCTGTTTCGCGGTGCGCGCCTTCCGCTGCTGGGATCGCTGCGAGGAATCGTTGTGCGTGGCGGCCGACCCCGCGTCTTTCTTCGATCCCCCGTCCTGATCGGCATGGGCAGTTCCCGCGCCGGCGAGCATGGCCGCCGATATCCCCGCCGTGAAAACCCCGGCACCCACCCACGCTGCGACTCGTGTCATCCCCGCCCCCTGTGCGTCCACTTCGACCTTTGGCACGCTAACGGGAGGCAGTGGCTTTGCGGGCGGGATTCGTCGAGATCAGTTGGTGCAGCCGGGCGTCAGGCCTCGCTCATCCCGTCGACGGGTTCGGGCACACCGCCCTGGCGTACGGCTTTCTCGATGCGCTCACCGAGGTCGGTATCGACGTTGCGCCAGTACTCGAAAGCGCGTTCCAAGACGTCACCGGTGACCGCGCCGTGCAGCGCACCGGCGATCTGTTCGACCGCCGCGCTGCGTTGCGCGTCATCCCACACCTCGCGCACCATCGTGCCGGGCTGACCGAAATCGTCGTCCTCGGAATGCCGGCTGTAGGCCGCACGCAGCAGCTCGCCGTCGGTTTCCCAGCCGTCCTCGGCGGGCCCGGTGATGTCTGCGAACGAGCGGCCGGTGCTGTTGGGCGCGTAGACCGCCGCGGCACCGGAGTGGTGATACGTCATCTGGCCGTCGAACATGTAGGTGTTGACGTCGACGCCATCGCGCGGCTGGTTCACCGGCAGCTGGTGGAAGTTGGTGCCGATCCGGTTGCGTTGGGCGTCGTTGTACGCGAAAGCGCGGCCGAGCAACATCTTGTCCGGCGACAGGCCGATGCCGGGCACGGTGTTGCCCGGGGAGAAGGCGGCCTGTTCGATTTCGGCAAAGAAGTTCTCCGGGTTGCGATTCAGGGTGTAGGTGCCCACCTGGATCAACGGATAGTCGGCATGCGACCAGGTCTTGGTGAGGTCGAACGGGTTGAACCGGTAGTCGGCAGCCTCGGCGTAGGGCATCACCTGCACCGAGAGTCGCCAGCTCGGATGTTCCCCGCGTTCGATGGCCTCGAACAGGTCCCGGCGGTGGAAGTCGGCGTCCTCACCGGCCAATGCCGCGGCTTCGGCGTTGGTGAGGAACTCCATGCCCTGCTCGGTGTGGAAGTGGTACTTGACCCAGAACTTCTCGCCTCCGGCGTTGACCCACATGAACGTGTGCGAGCCGTAACCGTTCATGTGCCGCCAGGTCCGCGGCAGGCCCCGCTGCCCCATCAGATATGTAACCTGGTGTGCTGATTCAGGATTGAGAGTCCAGAAATCCCACTGCATCTGGCCTGAGCGCAGCCCGGAATCGGGTAGCCGCTTCTGGCTGCGGATGAAGTGCGGGAACTTCATCGGATCACGCAGAAAGAAGATCGGGGTGTTGTTGCCGACGAGGTCGTAATTGCCTTCGGAGGTATAGAACTTCATCGCGTAGCCACGCACGTCGCGCCAGGTGTCCGGGCTGCCCTGCTCCCCGGCCACGGTGGAAAACCGCACCAGGAGGTCGGTTTCGGTGCCCTTCTGGAACAGTGCGGCCTTGGTGTACTGCGAGACGTCCTCGGTGACCTTCAGTACGCCGAAGGCTCCGGATCCCTTGGCGTGCGGGCTGCGCTCTGGCACGCGTTCCCGGTTGAAATGCGCCATCTGTTCGAGAAAGTGCACATCGTGTAAGACGATGGGCCCGTTGGCGCCGACCGTCAGCGAATTGCGGTCGCTGGCAGCCGGCGCTCCGCTGCCGGTGTTCGAACCGGTTGGGGATGCACTCATGTCGATCTCCGTTCAGTTGGGCTGTTTTCTGGGCTGTCAATCGGGGCGTATACCCCAAAACATCACTTCCGCCTCGTCGATCCGGTATTCGGCGTCACCATGACCACCAATCTTGCATAAAGCAAGAGTTGTCGAGTGCAATACTGAAATTTATGGACGAGACGATGATCGCCACTGCACTGTTGTCCGGGCCTGATGCGATCATGGCCGCAGACCGAAACGGGTTGATCACGTTCTGGAATGGCGGCGCCGAGCGACTGTTCGGGTTTTCCGCCGAGCAAGCCGTCGGCGAGTCGCTGGACCTGATCATCCCGAAGCGGCTGCGCGCTCGGCATTGGGCCGGGTGGCATCACGTCATGGAGACCGGGAAGAGCCGCTACGGGGACGGGGACATGCTCGCCGTGCCGGCCGTGCGGGCAGACGGCTCGACGATCTCGGTGGAGTTCGTCATCCACCCGCTGGCCGACGCCCACGGCCAACTGCTCGGTATCGCCGCCACATTGCGTGATGTCACCGCCCGTTTCGAGGAAACCCGCGAGCTGCGGCGTCAGCTTGCCGAACGCGGATGACCAAAACCGCCGTCGACGAGTTGCTGGCCTTCGAAACGGCGACCCGCGATCTGGTCGGGGTGGCGTTGCGCAGCCTGGAACAGCTTGAGGTTTCGCTGCCACAGTTCCGGCTGCTGGCGGTGTTGCAGGAGCGGGGCCGGTCCACCTCCACGCAGTGCGCGAAGGTGCTTGGCGTGGCCGGGTCATCGGTCACCCGCCTGGCCGACCGGCTACACGCTTCAGGCCATCTGGTGCGGGTTGCCGACCCGTCGAACCGCAGAATCGTCGCCTTGGAGCTGACGCCACAGGGACGCAAGCTGGTCAAACAGGCCGCTGTCCGGCGGCGCCGCGAGCTGAGCCGTGTCCTGGACCAGATCGACCCCGCCGAGCGGGCCACCTGCGCGGTCGTCCTCGCCACCCTGCACGAACGGTTCGACGATGGCCGCGCTGATGCGCCGACGCCGATACCGCTGTAGCCATCTCGTCCTTGCCCCTGGCCATACTCCGGAGTTCGGCGTAGTTTTTCTACAAGTCCATATTGTAAAAACGCGGAGGGTGGGTAATGAGCATCGCCGATGAGGCCGCTGCACTGTGCCCGGTGTCCCGGTTGTTCGCCGGGGCCAAGATCAGCGTGGAAGCCGAACTCGAATGACCGTGAGCGCCACCCTCGAAGGTGAACACCGCACGATCGACGACGGCATTTTCGCGTTCCTTCGCTCCGACGCGGCGACGGTGACCCCCGAGCAGCGCACCGGCCTGCTGGATGCCATCGCGCTGCTCCGGCGTCACATCTACATCGAAGAGCAGTACCTGTTTCCCCCGCTACGCGCAGCCGGTCTGTTCGGTCCCGTGATGGTGATGGTGCACGAACACGGGTTGATGTGGCCCCTTCTCGACAAGCTCGAGCGGCTGGTTGTCGACGACAAAGACGCCGCCAGCGCCGCGCAGGTGTGCCGAGAGCTGTTGGAACAGCTCAACTCTCACAACATGAAGGAAGAGCGGATCCTCTACCCTCAGGCCGACAGCACCCTGCCACAGGGTGACCTCGACGAACTGGCCGAGTTGTTCAGCGTCGCTGCCCTTCCCGAGGGTTGGGTCTGCGGAGGCGTAGCCGTTACTTCGGAGTGACGGTCTCGGCGAACATGCCGCCGCCCTTGTTCAGCCAGCTGATGCTGCCGTGCTGGAACTCGGTGATCCAGCCGCCGTTGGTGGCATCCGGACCGCCGCCCGTCTCGTCCTCATCTTCCGTGGGGAAGCCCAACTTTCCTGCGGGGCCGCCATTTTCGTTGTACACCCGCAAGATCTCACCCTGCACCACGTGGGCGCCCGTGGAGGGTGAGGAGAAGATGGTGCCGTTGGCGAAGGCCTGCACCGTGCCGTCTCCGACCTTCTCCGGTTGCGCCGTCGGGGCACCCAACGTGGCCTCACCGCCGGCTTCGGAATAGGCCTTGGCGACCGGAGCGTCGAGCGTCACCTCACCGACACCGGGAGCGTTGATCGTGGTGGGTGCGCCTTCAACGGCGGAGGAGACCGCGGTCGAGGCCGAGCTGGCCCCGGATTTCACCGCACTCGTGCCGGCGTCGACCGCCGAGGAGGCGGCACTCGTCGCACTCGACAAGGCGTCCCTGGTTTGGTCCTTGGCTTCTTCAGAGCATGCAACGGCAGCCGCGCCGGCGATGGCGAAAGCTGCAGCGAGCACACCTGTGCGTTTGATCAGCTTTGGGTTCATTTTCCGAACGTAACACCGGAGACAACGACACGTGTGTAAATACCGAGATACCCGTAGATCCATCTACTAGGCGCTTTCGCCGATTTTCGCCAGCCGGTGCGGCGCCCTTCAGAGCGGCGAGCTAACGCCTTGGGAACGAAGCAGTTTCGAAGGCGTGGTTATCGTGGAGTATCGGCGAAGGAGGACCAATGAGTTCCGAGACGCAGCTCGACCGCACCGGTGCGGCGACCACCGTGACCGAGCACTCCGACCGGTTCACCATCGAGGTCGAGGGCAAAACGGTGGGCCTGGCCGATTTCCACGATCGCGACGGCCGCCGCATTTTTCCGCACACCGAGGTCAACCCGCAGTATCGCGGCCGCGGCCTGGCCACGATCCTGATCGCCGAAGCCCTACGTTCGACGCGGGCCGCCGGGCTGCGGATCGTGCCGACGTGTTGGGCGGTGGCCGAGTACATCGATGCACATCCGGAGTATGCCGACATCACCGATCGGTGAGTGCGCTTACGCCTGCGGCGTGACCAGGTACTTCTCCCCCGTCGCCTTCTGCAGGTAGCTGTGGAACGCCTCGGGTTCGAGCATGCCGGCCAGGGAGACCTCTTGCGTGTAGGTGCTCGCGAACGTCGTGGTGAGTTCCGCCGCGACACGGGCCCGCAGCCGCGCGATGGTCTCCACGCCGGCACTGGCAAGAAACGGTGTGAGCAGCCAACCGCCCACGCCCCAGGCCATCCCGAAGTTTCGGGTCAGGACAGTCGGACTCGTGTCGAGGCTGCCGTAGATGTACACCTGCTTGTGCACGCTCGACCCATATCGCGAGTACTGCGCGGCGGTGGCGTTGGCGGCCCGCTCCATGCCATTGAGGATCTGGCTGGCCAACGTGCCGCCGCCGGTGGCGTCGAACGCCAGCGTCGCCGACGTCGCCTTGAGTGCCTCGACGAGATCCTTCTCGAACGACGGTGACTTTGAGTTGCAGACGTAGGCGGCGCCGAGACCGCGCAGGATCTCCTCCTGCTCGGCCTTGCGGACGATGTTGACCAACGGCACCCCGTCGGCCAGGCATGCTTTGACGAGCATCTGGCCGAGGTTCGATGCCGCCGCCGTATGCACCAGCGCCGAATGTCCTTCGCGGCGCATGGTTTCCAGCATCCCCAGCGCGGTGAGCGGGTTGACGAATGACGACGCGCCGTCTTTGGCCGTCGCTCCCTCGGGCAGCACCAGACACGCCTCGGCTTTGACCACTCGATATTGCGCGTACATCGCGCCACCAGCGATGCCCACTTTGCTGCCGAGGAGCGCCTGCGCCTGTGCCGACTCCCCCGCCGCCACCACGGTGCCCGCGCCTTCGTTGCCCACCGGAAGTGAGATGCCGACGCGGGCCGCCAGCCCGGCCAGCGCCCCGTCGCGCAGTGGTGCGGTGACGACGGGACGGTCCGGCGTGCCCGTGACCGTAGCCGCCGACATGTCGGCGGAGCTGGGAATCAACAGACCGAGATCCGACGGGTTGATCGGCGCGGCTTCGACCCGAACCACGACGTCATCGGCGCTCGGTGTCGGCACCGCCACCTCATGTAGCGATAGCTCCAGCGTGCCGTCCTCGGTCACCAATGACCGCAGTTCCAGAGCCGTCTTGGGCAGTGCCTCAGTCATGTCTGAACACTACGTCGCCACACCGAGCTTGTCCGGTGACCGGACTAAAGCCGGCCGGCAACGAAATCAGCTGCCTGCGCGACCTTTCCGGACTGCACGTAGGACACGTGAGCACCCATGTCCCAGCCGCCTTCCCAACAGATGGGGTCGCCCTGGTTGCACTGGTCGATGGAGTTGGCGGCGTATTGCGGCGTCAGCGTCGGCAATGCTCGCCCCGCGAGCAGGCCGGAGAAGCTCGTGCGCGGGGTGCCGAACAGTGCGGTCGCCGCCACGTGTTCGGCGGTCTGGGGCGAGGCCTCATTGGTGGCCAGTTCGATGACCGCCGCGCCCTGGGAATAGCCGCCGAGCACCAGCTTGGTGTTCGGGCAGGTGGCGGCGATCGACTCGATGAGGGTGCGCGAGGCGTCGGTGCCGGCCGGCGTGCTGACGTTGAAATCGTTGGTGGCCGGGTACTCGACCGCCGCCGCGTCGACGGTGCGCGGCGCGACTCGGGCCCGCAGATCGTCGACGAACGGTGCGCCGACGCTGCCCAAACCGGGCGGTTCGTTGGTGCCGCGGGCGAACACCACCTCGATATCAGGACAGGGTGCGGCGGTGGCGGGAGCGGAGGTGACCATCGGAGCGGCAACGGCTAATGCCGCGAACGTCAAGATCAAAGCAGGCTTGCTCGTCATACCGATCGATCGTAGAACCGCTCGGGGCGTTCCCCCGATCAGTGGACATCCGATTCGGGCGATTCATGGCCTGACCGGCGGACAGACGTGGTGACCTCCGGCCGGGATGGTGATTTCAACACACCACTCGAACCGGCGACCCCGGTTTGACTCGCCACAGTGGTTTAACTGCTCAAACGCACCGCGTTAGTTCACTGACACTGTCTGTGCCTGATGGCAATTCGTGATGAACACCTGCTGCAGGCTTTAGCGTCGGCTGTAGGGCAGGCCGATCGGCGTTTCCCAGCGGACACTCCTACCGGTGCTGACCTCATCGCCTTCTGACGAGAACTCGGCATACCGCGGCCTGCGCCTCATCCCAGGCGGTCGCCGACAGTATCCGCTGACCGATGCGTTCTTCGCCCGGACCGGGCGCTCGCAGACGGGGGATTTCGATGAGTGCGATCAAGCCCGCGCCCCTAGCTCTTTGCTGGCCATCTGCGGGTCTACCGGCGGCTCCGGCATACTTGTCGTACGGTGGGGCTATACATAGGGCGTGGAGTTTCACCAGGTTATCCACATGAAAGGGGGCATCATGACTGCGATAGCTAGACGACACGAGGCACACGTCCACATGGTGACCCCGGAAGATGCGCGCTTGGAGATTGAACGCCTACTCAAGAGCGTCAACGTGACACGAGACGAGCTGGAAGCACGCGGCGAAGCGTGGGATCTTGACGCCGACGAACGCGGTGTGCTTTCGGATATCCGTGCCCTCGAGTTTCTGCTGGGGCGGGCCACCTCCGACAAGTGACGACATCGCTCGAGCAGCAAGCAGAGGACTTTGCAAACGAGCTCACCCTGACAACTCGCGCTGTCGTCGGAGAGGACACCCCGGCCTTCTTCGCGGTTGCGCTGCAGGAGGCTGACGCGTTTCGTGTCCGACACGAACCTGCAAGCGGCGTCATCCTTTGCGACAGGGAAGCCCCAATCTTGCGACTGGCGGTCGACTACATATGCATTTACGACGGCCACAACCAATTCATGGCGATCGAAAAGTCCAAGATCCATGTTTTCGTCGAGCCGAACGGCAAAGAGCCGCTATTTCGATACGAGTTCAGCCGCAACGTAATCGGGGGCATTCCTGGAGCACACATACAGTTCCACGGAACTCACGCTGAATGCAGCAGGCGATGACAGACTGGGTCTGCTGCGGCGAGGTTGGGTCGCAGCTAGCATTGGCCCTCGCAAGGGTTCCCCGTGAAAGCCTTTTCCGCCCTTGGATGCTGTAAGAGGTGGCACGAAATGAGCGCACTTGATAGCGGCACGCTTGGAACTCGCGTTGTGACCGACCTCGACGAGATCGCCCAGTCGCGCGCGTTCTACCTGGAAACCTACGGGTACCGGTTGCCCTTGCAGGACGCTGAGCGCGCGGCCGGCCTCACCGAGGCCAATATGTGGGAGGCGTGATGCCCAGCGGCGTAGCGCTTCCAAGTTGTGCACCGGGGCAAGGTGGCTAGGCCCAAAGATTGAGCGGCCAGACTGCCTGAGGGCTAAGCACCAATATCTGCACTGATGAAATCCCAAGAAACAGAAGCGCACCGGCCCAAAACGCATAGAGGCTGGAATTTCGTCGACGGCGCAACGTTACAACCGCGCCGCCTGCGGCAAAAATAAAAGCGACCACAAACGCTGTGCTCACGCCTAACGAGTAGAGGGCAGCGCCAAGGATGACCGCGAACACCGCGTAAAGAACGAGGCCAGCCAGAACGCCGAGGACGAGCCAACCCGCAACCGTCAACGCTCGCTTCATCTTTGCCCCGTATTCGGCACGGCGATTGGTGGCAGCCCTGGCGGCACCACCGGTGGGCCTGTGTTCGGTACGACCCCGCGCGACTGTTGAATGTTGTCTGCCAGACGATCAATGTAGGGCTGCCAGTTCAGATGTGCCACGCCCGTATACATACCCCTCAGCACTGGCCCCACAGGCGGAGGCTGGGTACCGGGGCCGGGATCTGTGATGTGCGCGTTGACGCCGAGGTGTATTTCCCCGTCGTGTTCGAAGAAGCGGAAGTGAATGGTGCTGCCCGGACCGTCCACGTGGCCGGGCAGGGTAACGAACTCGATGTTGATCTCAGACCCCGTTTTCTCGGCCTGGGTGACCTGCACGGGGAAGTTGGCCATTTTCACGCCGGCCATCTTGATCTCCAGGGGAAGTTTGTCGCCCACCTTGGGGAACTCTTTGGGTGCTCCTCCCATCGGGAAGTTGCAGTTGAAGCACCGGTGCAGCTCATTCCACACATCATCAACCGTAATCCCCTCGCCCGCACTCTTGCCGCCGGAGACTTTGAGATCGGTGGTCAGGTCCAAGTTGTACTCCCAGGGCTTCTCCGGCAGCGGGAACTGGGGAGACTCCGGCACCGAGCCGAAGCTAGCCGCCTGGACGGACATGCGCTCACTCTCACCGTCGAACAGAATTCCATTTAGCTCGGTTGCCTTCGCCTGCAAGCGATCTCCGACGAGCTTGTCGGCCTGAACGAGCTGCTCGATAGTCCAGCGGATATCTTCGGCATGCTCCTTCAAGGCCTTGTTCCGCTCGACGATCGTGGTGATGTCGTACTTGCGGGCATCGGTCACCGAGAGGTCCTCACCAACGCTGAACCCGTCGTTCTCGGCTGCCCTGATCGCCTCCACGGCTTTGTCCTTGGCAGTTTTGATGTCGTAGCTGCCGTTCTCGGCGAGGTCCGCAGCCTCACGCAGCACGCCGCTCTGGCGGCCTACCACCACAACATCATTGGCAACCCGGTCAACTGCCGCGTCTTTGGCGCCACCCTCCCAGGTGGTCCCGCCTGGTGCGGAGATGTTCTGCCGGTGTTGATCGAAGGCGTCCTCGCTCACGGTGGCCGCGATCCGCCAACTACGGGCGGCATCGGAGAGGTGCGAGATGCTCCATTCCTCGATATCGGATCGCGTGGGGAGAGGAGCGGATGCGGCTGCGGGACTCACACTGACACCGTGGTGATGGCGTCGTGACCATCGGAGTCTGTGATGTCGTAGCGGGTGCTGCTCACCGAAAGGGCATCGGCCTGGCCGGCCATGCGCTCCGACTGACGATTCCTCATGGCAGTGAGCGCAGCGTTGACCGCAGCCACGCCAGCGCCACTGGGCCGTGAGGAGGCGGCGACCTCGAAAGAACCGCTGCCCAGGCCCGCTGCCACGTTATCGCTGCTTGCCGATGCAGTCCGAAGTCCAGCGGCATCCACATGTAGTTCGTTTGCCATGCCAATCCCCCAACCGGCCAAAACACTGGTTGCGAGCGTACCTCAGTGTTGCTGAGCGCCGTGAAGCCGATTGATGCGCCAGCGAAGCGGTCCACTTGGCAAACCGAGCTGGCAGCCGAGTGCGTTTCGCCGGATCTACAACAGCGCGACAGCATAGGTGTCGGCATGAGCCCAAGACACTGAAGGTGCGGAGGCAGGCGACCGCGACAAACCCGAGTGCGTGAACGTCGCGACACACGAAAGAGCTGGAAGCAGCTAGGCAATTGGCACAGGACAATTGCCGGCTGGAACCCGACTCTACAACCGACGAACCAAAGAACAAGCGGTCCCAGGGCATTCATTCGCAAAATCGAGCAGACCACCGCTGATTTCAGTGTTCACCGGTGACGCTGCACAAGTGATGCGCCAGGCCGACATCGACGAGGCGCCGGCGGCAAGAGCACCAGCGAGTCTGGTGAGCTACATGCGGCCTGGCGCCGGATCAAGCTGCTCGAGCAGGAGAACGAAGTGCTGCGCCGGTCCGCTGCCCATCGATCGCAGGCAACCTGCCGGGAAAAGGCTCTATCCCCTCGTGAAAGAGCTCGCCCCCGACGGAATTCCCATGGCGGTGACGTGCCGGGTCCTCGAGCTCGCCCGCCAACCGTACTACCGCTGGCTGGCCGATCCCATCAACGACTCCGAACTCGTCGAGGCCTACCGCGCCAACGCACTGTTCGACGCCCACCGCCAAGATCCCAAGTTCGGCTACCGCTATCTGGTCGACGAAACCCGCGATGCCGGTCAGCCGATGGTCGAACGCACCGCCTGGCGAACCTGCCCGCACAAATCGCTGTGTCCGTATTCACCAAGAGCAAGCGCTGCAAGAACGGCAAAGGACGACCGCCCGTCCACGATGATCTTGTCGAGCGCGACTTCACCGTTGATGAACCAAATCAGTTGTGGCGGCCGACATCACCGAACACCGCACCGATGAAGGCAAGCTTTATCTGTGCGCGATCAAGGACGTGTTCTCTAACAGCATCGTTGGGTATTCGATCGACTCCGGATGAAGTCCCAGTTGGCCACCGCAGCCCACAGTAATGCGGTGGCACGCCGCGGTGATGTGGCGATTGCATTCTGCATTCCGATCGCAGACATCCAATTCAGGTCAAGAAGATTCGTCCGCGAACTCGACCGCTACGAGATGCTCGCATCGACGGGCCACGTAGGCGCCGCCGACGACAATTCGGCCATGGGAAGCTTCCTCCCCCTGTCCAAAAAACCTGCTCGATCGCCGTCGCTGGCACGAGAATAGCTGCGCATCGCCATCGTTACCTGGATCGAACGGACCTACCACCGCCGCCGACGCCAAGCCGGACTCAGACTGTTGACCTCGATCAAACAGAAGCCGTCATGACCACACCGGCCGGTCAGGCCACGAACCGACACCGTCAACTGATCGTGCAGCAGCAGACCCCTCCAATGTCAGAGCCGGCGTATACGATAGCCCGGCTATTGATCGGTTCTAGACTCGGGGGAAATTTGGCCACCACCATTGCCATGTTCAACAACAAGGGCGGCGTCAGCAAAACCACGACCTGCTTTAACCTTGGGTGGATGCTTGCCTCCCAGGGCAAGAAGGTGATCCTTGTTGACGCAGATCCTCAGTGCAATCTAACCGGCATGGTGTTGGATCTGAGCGGCGAAGATGCACTCGATGAGTTTTACAAGGCTAACCCCGGCCGAAACCTCAAAGACGCTCTAGAGCCTGCCTTCAAATCGCAGCCCAAGCCTCTCGTCGCCGTGGATTGTGTGGAGGTGCCAGATCGTGATGGACTGTTCCTCATCCCCGGCCACGTGGCGCTGGCGGAGGACGAGACGTCACTCGGCATCGCCCAACAGCTCTCAGAGTCCCTGCAAGGTCTTCGTAATCAGCCCGGCAGTTTTAAGCGCTTGTTCGCTTTGACGGCCGAAAGATACGAAGCAGACTACGTCATATTGGACCTCAGCCCCGGTCTTGGCGCAGTCAACCAGAATCTCGTGGCAACCGCCGATTACTTCATGGTTCCCTGCAGCCCAGATGTGTTCTCGGTTATGGCGATTGACTCGTTGTCGCGTGTTGTCCCCAGATGGATTAACTGGGCACAGCGAGCCGCGAATCTTGATGTACTAAAGGAAGCCGATTATCCATTCAGTTCACCTGACCTGAAATTTCTTGGCGTCCTAGTTCAGCGCTTCCGCCTCAAGAGCGGCAAGCCGACCAAGGCATTTCAGAAGTATTTCGATAAGCTAAATGAGGCCATATCGCAGACCCTCGTGCCTGCGCTGGCGAAAGCGGGAGCAATGTTGCCCGCTGACGCTTACCACGCGGTTGGGATGGACGACCATTTTGTTCTCGCCGAGATCCCAGACTTCAATACTTTGATCGCACATTCACAGCAAGAAAGGAAGCCCGTCTTTACCCTCACGCAGGAGGAAGTGGGTCGCGCAGGAAAGTTATGGGGAAACCAAGAATCCAACATCGAGAGCTTTCGACAGACATTTACCGAGCTGGCTGAACGCGTCGAGTCGCTAACCAATTCGGATACCTAAAGACAATGGCGGCTGCACGTCTAGCCCAATTCGCCACTAACATCAGCCGTTCACGCGAGCTCGTAGGTTTGGGACAAGCTCTGTCCAGCATGACTCCACTCGATCTCACTGATATGTACCGAGCGGCACTCGTGCAGGCAGTCGCTGCACTTGACGCATGGGTGCACGACGTCGTGCTGGATATGGCGGTCGAAATTTTGATCGGCTTAAGACCTCCCGGTAGCAACACAAAGCTAGGGCTGAATTTGGGTGCCACGACTCAGTTGCTGTCCGCGCCGAACGCCTTGGAATTGGAGATGCGATCGAAGGCACTAGTCAATGAAAGACTCAGCGTGGAGACGTTCCAAAAGCCGGACGACATCGCCAAAGCGTTCGCGATGGTCGGTATTACAGCGATTTGGTCCACGGCCTTCGGAAACGCTGAGGCTGCGAAAACTGCCCTGAGCGTGGTGGTCCGTAGACGAAACCAGATTGTCCACCGATGCGACATGGATCCTTCGGGAGTGGCGCCCTACCTAACGCTGTCGGACACTGACGCTCTCACTGCGATTGACACTATTGAGGACACTGTCAAAGCTCTGGACTCCCTGTTGTAACTGAGTTTGACCAATGTGGACGCGGTGTGGACGCAGCAGGCTGAAAGTGTGGGCAACACTGCGTCAGCTGGCGCCAAACCTGCCCCTACCGGCACTCCTTGTGCCCCCAGTCGGACTCGAACCGACACTTGGCGGATTTTAAGTCCGCTGCCTCTGCCAATTGGGCTATGGGGGCTTTGCAGCTCAGAGCATACTTCAGGCCGTTTCGGCCTTTTTCTGACGTCCCGAGTACCGCAGTGATACCGCAGTACTGTCGATGGCCTTGCCCAGCGCATCGGCGACACCGCTCAGATCATCGTTGAGCAAGTGACCGTAGCGGTCGAGCGTCATCGCCGCCGTCGCGTGTCCAAGTAGCCGTTGCACGACCTTGACGTTAGCGCCTGCGCTGATCGCCAGCGACGCCGTGGTGTGCCTTAGGCCATGGGGTACCAGCCCCTCGATCCCGACTTCGGCGCACGCATTGTCGAACGCCCACCGGTACTCGCCGAGCGGCAAGAACCCGCCTTTGCGGCTCGGGAACACCAGTGCATTCGGATCGGTAGGCAATTCAGCGTGAAGCCGCTTCCACACAGGTTCGGGTACCGGCACGTGGCGATCCCGCTTCGTCTTGGTCGTTGACTCGACGATGCCCTTACCGGTGACCGCGGTCGCGGACGATCGCACCGTGAGCACGCGGTCACCCACATGCCGGCGCCTCAGTGCTACGGCTTCGCCGAACCTCAGCCCGCAGTAGCCGAGGACCAGCGTCAGCGTCTCGAACCGATCGGCAGCCTTGGCCAGCATCAACAGCTCGGCATGACTCAGATACCGCCGCTCACGCTCGGCTTGTTCGGGAAGATCCTCATCCCGCTTTATCTCCAGAGCGACGTTCTTCGCGACCTTGCCGGTTCGTTGCGCGTATTTGAGGACAGCGCCGACGAGCTGGTGCGCCTGGGTGATCCGGCTTGCCGACAGACCCGCGCCTCGTTGCCCACCATCGACAGACAGAGCGCCCAGCCAGGTCGAGTACGACTCGTAGTCGAGCCGTTTCAGCGGGACGTCTTCCCACTTGGGCAACACCACCGTGTCGAGCAACGAGCGATACCCTGCAACGGTTTTCGGCTTCCGATGCTGTTTGGTGGTGAACCACTGCTCGGCGACCGTGCCGAACGTTTCGGCACTCTTGCGGGGATCGACATACTCACCGCGCTGAACGTCCGCAGTGAGACCGTTCAGATAGGCCTGTGCATCCGGCTTGCGCTGGAAGCTCTTGGTGCGCTCGGCTCCGGTGGCATCAACCCACCTGACGCGCCAGCGCGACACCTTGCCGTACACCGCGGATCTCTCGGTGCGCATCGTTCCGTCCGGATCTTTGACGCGCTTGTGCCAGCGGTCGTCGATACCCGCTCGCTCGTTCCGGGTGATCACGAATCGAACATACCGCAGTAACCCGCGTCATCCGTCCGCTTTGCGATCCATCGTTCTTCGACCTTCGGCCAACTCAATCCGAAGCACCATGACCGGAAATACTTTTCGGTCAATGTGGCTGTGGTGGTGGACACGGCGCCATAGCCGCAGTCACTGTTGGCTCAGCCAAACCAACCGTAATTCAGGAGGAATCTGATGGAATTGCTAGGAGCCAAGGAAGTCTCGGACCTGACCGGTGTCCCGGTTGGGACGCTGAGGTACTGGCGTCATTCGGACATCGGTCCAGCGAGCTTCACCTTGGGCCGCCGGGTCGTTTATCGACGCGATGAGGTTCTGCGATGGATCTCCCAGCGGGAGAGCACAACCCGGCGCGGAGGCGGCGACGCCGCGTGACGCCGACGAATGAGAAAGACCTCGGGGTCTAGCCGAGGCCTTTCGTTCGAACCACCCGATTACCCAAAACGGAAGTTCCCCATGAGACTAACCCGTCATGCCGGCCTGCGGAAGCACCACAGGCTTGATTGCCTATGAGCAGCAACGCAGATAATGACAAGAAATCCGTCGCCGCACGCCTGGTCACTATGGCCCAAGAACGCTATCTCCTCGGAGTTTCCGAAGACGGCAAGCCCTTCGGCGCCGAACGCAGCCGGCCCCATCTGGCGATACTACTGCGCGCAGGAAAAGCTGGCCTGCGCGCCGAGCTCGCCTCCCGGTACTTCAATGACACCGGGACCGTTGCCGGCGGCCAGGCCCTCACCGACGCCACGCTGGTCCTCGAAGGCTTGGCCGCCAACCAGCCCCCGGAGAAACTGCACCTGCGCATCGCCGACCACCACGGCACGAGCTACATCGACACCGGCCGACAAGACGGAAAGGTCATCCGCATCGGCCAGGGTCGATGGACAGTCGCCGACTCAGCTCCGGTTCGGTTCTTGCGGACAGCGCTGACCGCCGAGATGCCTCTCCCACCCGCCAACGGTGACGTCAACAAGCTATGGAACTTCGTTAACGTTGCCGTCGAGGACCAACCCGTGTTGCTTGCAGTGCTCATCGCTGCGCTCGTCCAGTGCGATGTCCCGCACCCTGTGTTGGCGCTGTTCGCCGAGCAAGGCAGCGCCAAAACCACGACGACGCGCATGCTGGTCGATCTCATCGACCCCTCCTCTATTGAAGTGCGCCAGGCGCCCCGCGACGCCGACTCGTGGGTGACCGCTGCCTCCGGTTCCTGGGTAGTGGCCCTGGACAATTTGTCCGCGATCCCACCGTGGTTGTCGGACTCGCTGTGTCGAGCTGCGACAGGCGACGGCAACGTCAAACGCGCGCTCTACACCGATGCGGACCTCGCAGTGATCAAGTTCCGCCGCTGCATCATCGTTAACGGCATCGACGTCGGCGCAATACGTCCCGACCTCGCCGAACGCATGGCAATGGTTGATCTGCGACGCATCGAACGCCACACGCGACAGTCTGAGGCCACTCTGCGACAACAGTGGCGCACGGCTCTACCAGGCATTTTAAGCGGGCTCCTCAACCTGGCCGCCACCGTTCATCAACGCCTCGAAACCATCGTGGTCGATGATGCGCCACGCATGGCGGACTTTGGTCGCGTGCTGGCGGCCGTCGACGAACTTTTGTCGACTCATGGCTTACGCCGCTACATGTCCCGCGCAGATCAGCTCGCGGAGGACAGCTTGTCCGGCGATCTCTTCATCGAACAGCTGCGCCACCACATATTAGAACCGCTGCGCGGACAGTCCGGTGTCGACCTGCTCGCCCTCTTCACCCCGACAGGCGATCACTGGCGACGCCCCAAGGAATGGCCCAAGAACGGCCGCGATGTGACAAGCCTGCTCCGTAGACACGCGCCGGCGCTGCGAAACCTGGGATGGGCGATCGAGAACGACGGAGCCCGCAACCACCGCAACGTCCTGCTGTGGACCATCTATCCACCACACAAAGATGTGGCTGCCCATCAAGCCTCGCAGCCCTCGCGTCCCTCGCTGCTACGGCCCAGTCCCCCCGCAGCGCCCGCCCGAGAGAACCCGACCACTTCTAGCGCCGACGAGCGCCGCGACGACCTCTCCGCATAACGGCACCCCGCGGTCCAGATTCGACGAGCTGTCGGTGCCTGCAGGCAGTATCAGGAGCAGCCGAGAGGGAGCAGCTGCGATGAGCCTTGATGACGACCTGGAGAACTTGGCCACTGCCGCGGTCAGCGATTGGCCCGAGATCGTATTCTCCGGCCGGCTTGATGCGGCGATCCGCGACCTATACCGGACGCATCTGCGGTTCCCGCCATCCTGGACCCCGGACGAGCGCGATGAGTTCATCGAGGAACGCGCCGACACCGAAGCCCAACGATTGGCCACCCGGTTCGACGACGCCATCGACGTCATGATCGACGATTTCGGCCGGCAGAACGGGTACTTGCCTCATCATGAGTACGCATCAACGATGATCACCAAAGCACGAAAGGACGCCGTTTACGAGTTGGAGGCCAGCATCGAGTACCTAGCCGATGACCTCGCTCAGACGGTTACGCACACCGCTGGCCGTACCGTCGCGAGCATGACCGGGCGCAGTCCCGCCGCACGACGTCCCAATAGAAATGGCCCTCGCCGAATCAGCTGACTTCTCACCAACTACGGCGCGGATGAACGGCATTGGACAGGTCACGGGCAGCCGTCAGCGTGGCACGATCAAGTTTCTTGAGCCGAGCCTGCTCTGCCAAGCGAGTAAGCAACCCGCGTAAAGCCTCGCCATCGTCCAGGACCCTGTTGGCGGCATCCACCGGTGCGACGGGCCGGTGCGGCTCGGGTGTTCCCGCAGATTGCTTCTGCGATGCAGCGGCTTTCGGGACTTCGATCACGCGAATCGGCGCCCCGTATCGCTGTGCGGCGATACGGGCCGCCGATGCGTCCCGACGACACGTATCCGAGCAATACAGCCGGCGTCGGCCACGTCTAGGAGTGGCGTCCTCATCGAGCATCACCGCATCGCAGCGGACACACCGAGTCGGATCGTAGGCACCGCCCTCGCTCTCATTTCTTTCAACACCATCACAGATCGGATCATCGTTGACTGCAGCGCCTTCGGGTACGACATCAGCAGCTCTCGAACGTGCTGCCGGGGAGATTGCCGAATCATGTCCACCCTCGCCCCCGGCCCGGCGCAGCTGTGCCTGAATCTCACGGACATCGACACCGACAAGCTCAGCGATCTGCGCGAAGGTCAGACCACGACCACGCATCTGCCCGACCAGCGCCTGCAGACCACGAAAGTGACCGGCCCTGCGCTTTACGGCATCAGCACGGATGTTCTCCGCCGCCTGGTCAAAACGCTTGCGCTCCCATGAATCAACAGCACCGACTCTGTGCAGCATTGCACGGATCGACTCGGCATCAGACGCATTGGCGCGATCCCGCCGAGCCCGCGAAGCATTCTTCTTGCGCTGCAGTTCGACCGCCCGATACCGGGCCTTCAGCTTCTCGTTCGCTCCCATGCCTGCAACCTACGAACCGACGGACGAAATAGTCCACCACCACAGCCACATTCGCCTACAACCCAGATTCGTGTGCGTTCGCCAACAAGCACAGCCCCGAGGCCTATGTAGCCACCGGTCAAGGCGCGTACGACACAGCCAGCCGAAGCTCATCGACTTCCAGGCCCGTTAGGTGGGCGATGTCGGCCAACGATTGTCCGGAATCAACCATCTGCTTCACCTGCTTGCTGTACGTGCACAGAGACATGGTGAGTTCCGCCGAAGCCTCAACGCGCTCATGGTCATCGATGTCATCGCCAGCCGCCGAGAGAGTCTCGAGCTTCCACACTTGCACCTCGGCAACGCCAGCCAGTGCACGTGTGAGGATCACGCCATCGGCCATATTGGCCAACTCCCGTTCGGCGTCGGCATTGTCGGTACGCGTTTTTCTATCCACGGCCGAACGATAGGACCCCGCTCCTGTCGGCGGCCACCACCACAGCCATATTCGCCCAAAGTAAAGCGAGCCAACGACAGGCTCCCCGAGGGCTACTCAACCGCACGTGATCCCGACGTGCCGTTTCCGAGGGCGTGTTGCCGCCTTCACGCACGGCCAAGCGGCAACGGCCAGACAGGCACACACCTCTTGCACTCCGGGGCCAGCACGATCATTCAACGACGGACGATATTCGGGTAAAGATCCTCGGCGCGGACACCCCGCGCCCCAAGCAGTGCGAGACCGCGGATGGGAGGAGTTGCCTGCGAGACACCTCACGGACGTAGGGGGAAGAGTTCTCAACGCGGGAAACGGCGGTCCGAACACTGGGGTGGTGCACTCACTTTGCCGGCACGAATCGTCACGCGGATGCCCATGGAATCTGCGCACACGGCCTCGCCGATGACGGCGCCGAACGGCCCTTCGATGCCATCGCCGACGCGATTTGCGAGAAGGCGAAAAGAGCCCGAATACCAGCCGGCTGGACGTTGTGATTTCGTTGTGCCTACCGAGCTAGACGCGCGGGGCGGCCCGTCTGCTTGGTTGAGATCTTCGACTCTTTGGCGTCGCTGTCGGTCTTGCGGTGTGCGGCGAGAAAGTCATCGACGATGTTCGCGCAGTCATTGTGGGTGATGGTGCGAATCCCAGTCATTCGGGCGAAGGCGAGTGGTCCGACGAGTTGGCAGAGCGCCAGTTCCCGGTCGAAGCCGTCAAGTTCGGCTTGTGCTCTCGGGCTGGTGAGTATGGCGTCAAACGGTTCACGGTACTGGTCAACGACTCGAGCCCGTAACGCGCCCGATGTGTGGCGGTCATCAGCATCGTTATTGGAGCCGGTGGGCCCCAATGAGAGCCACGCGAGTGTCGTGACATGCAGCGGTGCGTCGTTGAAAAGGGCGGCTTGGCGGCTGAGCAGTTCGATCAGCTGCTCACGGAGGGGTCCGCTGGTCGGTGCCGGAGTGGTCACTTGTGGAAGTAGGCGTTCGAACGTGGCTGCGAGTAAATGCGACGAACTGTGGAAGTGGCGGTACAGCGTGGTTCGGGCCACTTTGGATGCTTTGGTGACGGCATCGATAGTGACTGCTTCCACCCCACCGGTGCTCAGTAGCGTTGCAGCAGCATCCAGCAGCCGGGTGCGTGACCGGATGCGCCGAGGGTCCACGTCGTCGTCAGGGACTGGCACTGACTGGCTGTCGCTCACTCTTTCACCTCGGCGGCCGATCTTCACGCGATGCTGTCACTGCAGTCTAGCAGTGTGGTACTAACGGTAGCGCAGCGAAACCGCTCGTATTGGAGGGTGATGGTGCCCGAAAGCGTGTTGCCGCCGGAGCGGCTACCCTCGCACACCACGACCTGCATGGGTTGCGGCCCGGACAACCCCCACGGACTGCGGTTGGTGGTGCATCGCAGCGGCGACGCGGTGTACACCGATGTGACGTTCGACGAGCGCCATATGGGGGCCCCGGGCCTGGCTCATGGCGGGGCAGTGGCCGCCGCCTGTGATGACGTCCTGGGCTTCACGTTGTGGATCGCCGGCACCCCGGCGGTGACCCGCACCCTGACGGTCGAATATTTGCGGCCGGTGCCGCTGCATCAGACCCACCGGATTACTGCCCACATCGTCTCTCGTGAAGGGCGGGCGCTGCATGTCACGGCGACAGGCACGGGTGAGGGCGGGATCGCCCGCTTCACCGCCAGTGCAGTGTTCATTGTCGTCAGCCCTGAGCACTTCGCCGCACACGGCGATGTCAGCGCTTTCGGCGATCTTCTGGAGCAGTTCTCGCGCCGCGGCGGTCTGGACCCGGGGCCGTCATGACTTTCCCTCAGGCGCGCAGCCGCGGGAAAACCCTGCCTTCGGAAGCGAACTCGGTCGCTACAGAGAAGCGGGCCGCTAACGCGTCGCGTTCACGCGCCTCCGCACGGCGCCGGGAAACGATTCTGGATGCAGCTTTGGCCGTGGCCGCGGCGGGTGGTTACGAGGCGGTTCAGATGCGGACGGTTGCCGAGCGGGTCGGCATCGCCGTCGGCACGCTTTACCGCTATTTCCCGGCGAAAACCCACTTGCTGGTAGCAGCGCTGACGCGCGAGTTCCGTCGACTCGACTCGGCCGGCGACTGGGCGGGTGGTGAGGGCACACCGCTGGAACGGCTCGAACGGCTCACCGCACATCTGCATGACCGCTGGCAGCGCGACCCATGGCTGACGACGGCCATGACACGGGCCTTCGCCGTCGCAGACACCCGCGCCGCCGCGGAACTCGACCGCGCGGCCGATGAGATCCAGATCCTGCTAGCCCGCACGCTCAGGGGCGGCGAACCCACCCCCGCCGATCTGCACGTCGCTGGGGTCATCTCCGACATCTGGTTGGCCAACCTCGTGGCCTTCAGCGGCGACCGCGCGACAGCCGCCGACACCCGCGACCGCATTGACCGAGCCACCAGGCGCGTCGTGACCAACGCCGCTCGGCCCACCGCCAACCGATAACGATACTACTGGTATCGCAGCGCTACTTAGCGTACTCTTTGGGGATACGGCTCAACGATGCGTCGAAAAGAGACTGCCATGTACACCCAATGGATCGAAAACCTTGTCGTACAACGCCTCTCGCTGCATGGCGGCCTGGTTCTGGATTTCGATGACTACAACGAAATCGTCATCTCCTGCCCCCTGCTATTGACCCTTCCGGCCGTCGACACCTACCCCATCGAGGCGGTGCGCATTGACCCCCTCAGGATCGCGACCCACGAACGCCCACTGCTGAACCTCGCCGGCGCAGTGTGCACCCAGGCCTGTTCTAGCGACGATGGAGGACTACACCTGAGCTTCTCGCGCGGACATCGCATCGATGTCGATCCCGACACTGAACAGACAGCGTGGGAACTCTACGGCATGCGCCACGGCTACATGGCCTGCCTACCTCAAGGACGGGTTCGCGTGGTCCGCCATGACCTCCCCGACACCGACGACGCCAACATCGTCAACATCGTCAACAGCGCCACGCAATCATCGGCGGGGTCGGCGCGGCAGAGCCACTGATGCGGCCGCGGACGCGGCGACGGGTCGACGTGGGCGGCAATGCGTGGATCAGGTTGAACGTGGACCGGACCGCCCTCGCGACATCGAGGCGGGCGAGCATTCCCCGATGATGCTGTCGACGTTTTGCTGCACGCGTTCCGCAGCGATGCCGACCGACGGTGAATACAGCATGATGTGGTCGAGGACGCCGTCGTAGCGTCTCAGTTGTTCACGGACTTCGTGTGCCGTCCCGGCGACGCCCATGGTGTCGATCATCTCGTCGGACACCGCGGCGAACATCGCCGGGAAATCGCGCTGGGCGAATGCTTCCCGGATGGTTCGGCCTTCGCTGGCGAATCAATTCACATCGAGTACCGTCTCGTAGGATTTGACCGAGGAGTAGAACGCAATCTGCTGCGCCAGTTCGCGCCTGGCAACCTCGGCGTCGTCGTGGATGGCGCACATCACCATGGAAATGATTTCCACGTCATTGGGGTCGCGGCCGGTGTGCGCGGCACCCCGGGCGATAGCGGGCCGGACGATCTCCTCGACGTAGGTGGTGGTGAACAGGGGATGTCCGGCCAGGCCGTCGGCCACCCGCCCGGCCGCCTCGCACATCCGGGGCCGGACACCGGCAGTGACGATCGGGATCGGCCGGCTGGAGGGTCCCACGTCGCCGGTCGGGGTGAGATTCATTCTGTAGAAACGGCCCTCGTGATGGATCGGGCCTTCATGCAGGTTCCATATCCGGCGCAGCAGCATCACCAGTTCTTCCATCCGCAGGGCGGGTGCGGAGGTGTCGGGCACGCCGTGCCAGTCGCTCATCATCCGTTTGGTGCCGTTGCCGATGCCGAGTACCAGTCGTCGGTTGGAGAGTTCGTCGAGATCGCGTGCCTCGGTGGCCAGCACCAGGGGGCTTCGGCCGACGGCGTAGAGAATGGAGGAACCGATCCGGCAGTTCTGTGTGCTGTTGGCCATCGCGGCCATGGAGATCGATCCGGACCGGGAGTAGAACTACCGAGGCCCATACGGCGTCGAACCCGGCCGCATCGGCGGCCTGGGCGGTCTGGGCCAGTGACTTCAAATCCGCGCCGAGAACCGACAGGCCGTAGGTGCTCATGACTGGTCTCCTGTGCGCGGGCGCAGGCCGTCGAACATGACGGCGCTGAGGGTGCCGGCGACCACCGTCTCGTCGAGGTGGTTACCGGTGACCAGGTACATGAGTGCATTGATGGTGACCGCGCCGAACAGCGCAATGGACGTCGATCGTGCATCGGGCTGAGCGACGAGGGATCCGTCGCGGGCCCCTTCGACGAGCAGAGTTTCGACGGGTTGTTGGTAGGCGGTATTGATCATCTCGGCGATGGCCGGCATGCGGGCCGCTCGTCCCAGTTCGCCGATGAGTGCACGGCATACCGCTGGCCGCTGCGCCATTGCCCGCAGTTGTGCGCGGATGACGAGTTCGAGGCGTTCGGCACCGGTGCCGTCGGTGTTCACGATCGTGGTCACGGCATCGGAGATGTCCTTGAGGAGGTCTTCGAGCAGGAAGGCAAGGATGTCCTCTTTGCCGGCGAAGTAGTAGTACAGCGTCGCTTTCGGCACACCGGTCACCGCGGCGACGTCTTCGATCTTGGAGTCGTTGAGCCCCTTCTCGGCGAACAAGTCCGCCGCGGCGGGAAGCCGGTCAGAGATCTGACGTGGAATCTTGCGCATTGCCCCACCTGTCCCGTTCGGCCGGTTTAGACTGCCAGTCTAAACCGTCGTTACTTTGATGGTAGGAGGTCTTGTGGTCTCGGTGCAGATTCGTTACGACCCGTTCGACGCCACGATCCTCAACGACCCCTATCCGACGTATCGGTTATTGCGTGACGCGGCTCCGGTGTACCGCGCCGAGGAATCCCATACCTGGGTGTTGAGCCGGCACGCCGACGTCCAGGCCGCAGCACTGGATCACGGCACGTACTCCTCGGTGGACGGCATCTTCCCCACCCCGCCGGGATCGGACTTCATCGGCTCGTTCCTGCCGATGATGATCGTGATGGACCCTCCGCGCCACGACCAGTTGCGTGCCCTGGTGAGCCGGGCGTTCACTCCCCGGCGGGTGGCCGGCCTGCAGGGCGCCATCACACAGATGGCCGCGGAGTTGTTCGAGCGGCTCGACGAGGGGTCGGGGTCAGCGGACTTCGTGACCGACTTCGCCGCGATCTTGCCTGCCGCGGTGATCGCTGATCTGCTCGGCGTTCCCGCCACGGATCGTGATCAGTTCCGAGTGTGGTCGAGCCAACTGGTCCAGGTCGACGTCAACCACGGACAAACCACCGACGCACTGACCGCCGCCGCCGCGATCTACGCCTACTTCACCGACTTTCTCGCCGACCGCCGCAAGAACCCCCGCGAGGACCTGATGTCGGCGTTGGCCAACGCCACAGTCGACGGGATCGGACTGACCGACGAGGAAGTCCTCGGCTTCTGCGCGCTGCTGCTCGTCGCGGGCTACGAGACCACCACCAATCTGCTGGGGAACTCCGCGGTCGTGCTGGCCCAGCATCGGCAAACCCGCCGACGCCTGGCCGCCGATCGAACACTGTTGGGGCCTGCGGTCGAGGAGTTGCTGCGTTACGACTCACCTGCACAGGGACTTTCACGAACCCTGACCTGCGACGTCACCCTGCACGAGACGACGATGCGTCAAGGTGAGAAGGTGCTGCTGTTGTTCGGGTCGGCCAACCGCGACGAGCGTGCCTTCCCCGATCCGGACGTGTTCGACATCGAGCGCACCAGTGAGCACCAGGTCGCCTTCGGTCGCGGCATTCACTTCTGTCTGGGTGCGGCGCTGGCGCGGATGGAGGCCCGCATCGCTCTGGATGCGTTGTTGGACAGGGTGCCTGACTGGGAGGTCGATCTTGAATCGGCGCGGCGGCTGCGGTCCGGGCCGATCCGCGGCTACACATCGCTGCCCATCACTTGGACCACACCGGTCTAGCCCGTGCCCCTTTTCGACGACGCGTCGTGTGCTTCACCGCGACGGCCAGGTCCATCGCCGTCGAGGTCGAGCCCTCCGCCGCGCACGGCGACGTCGGCGGATTCGGCGCATTCGGCGACATGCTCAAACGATTCGCAGGCTCGAACGGTGATCGAACCCATGACCGGACAGGAGAAAGGGGCTTGGTGGTGGCAGTGACATTCGCGCACTTCGATGAGCAGATCGCCGACCAGCTGCTCAGATCGGCGAACACGGCGGGTGGACTGTCGACGTTCCTGAGCTTTCGGCACACCGAACTCGCCGCCGGTCGGCTGGTGGCAGAGATGGAAACCCGCGCCGAACTGCTCACACCCTTCGGTACCCTGCACGGCGGATGTCTATCGGCGATGGTCGACCACTGTCTCGGAGTCGTGTTCTACCCCGTCATTCCGGCCGGATCATGGGTCGCCACCACCGAATTCAAGCTGAACCTGCTGCGACCCGTGTCCAGCGGGGTGTGTGTCGCCGTCACCGACATCGTGTCACTGGGCAAGCGCAGTGGAGTAGCGCGCATCGACATCAGCAACGGAGACAAAGCCGTCTGCGTAGCCCAGGGCACGGTCACGATCGTGAACGCCGCGGGCAACGCACAATGAAGGTGCTTGTAGCCGGTCGCACGCTTCGGGCGGACTCCGATCTCGCCAGGGAGGTGTCATGACCTCCGCCGTGCAGCATCGGGTCCGAACCCAGGACGGGATCACCCTGGCCGCCGACTGCTACGACCACGGGGACGCCCGTCCCGTCGTGCTGCTCCTGCACGGCGGCGGCCAGAACCGGCACGCGTGGAGCGCTTCAGCGCGTCGCCTCCACGCATGCGGATACACAGTCGTCGCCTACGACACCCGCGGTCACGGCGACAGCGACTGGGACCCAGCCGGCAGGTACGACCTCGAGCGACTCGCGACCGATCTCCTCGCCGTGCGTGAGCACTTCAGCGCCGATACCGCCCCTGCCGTCGTAGGTGCATCCCTTGGGGGCATGACCGTGCTCGGCACGCATCTGTTGACGTCCGGGGCGTCGTGGGCGGCGGTCGTCCTGGTCGACGTCACCCCGCGGCTTGAATTCCAGGGCGCTCGTCGCGTGGTGACGTTCATGGCCGCACATCCCGATGGCTTTGGCACCCTCTCCGACGCCGCCGAGGTGATCGCCGCGTACAACCCCCATCGCTCGCGCCCGGCCAACGTCGACGGCCTGCGCAAGGTGCTGCGGCAGCGTCACGACGGCCGCTGGATCTGGCGGTGGGACCCGGCATTCATTCACTCCAACTTCGACTTCATCCGCGACGAATCGACCACGGGAACGGAGCAATTCGACGCAATCAGCCACCTGCTGATCGACGGAGCCCGACGGGTCAGCGCCCCAACACTTCTCGTAAGGGGCCTGTTGTCCGACGTGGTCTCCCAAGCCACCGTCGACGAGTTCAAGCAACTGGTTCCCCACGCCGAGACCGTCGACGTATTCGGCACCGGACACATGATCGCCGGCGACGACAACGACGCCTTCGGCGCCGCCGTCACCGAGTTCCTCGGCCGGAGCTTCCTGTAGGTCGCAACGTGATCGAGCACCAGCGAGAGGCCAGTAGCAAGAACTGGGCTTGACTTCACTGCGCGCGGAGCGAAGCCCGTGAATTGTTCTTCGCTGAAGGCCGACTCTGACCGCGACGGGCTCTGGTCGAGCTAGACGTTACTTCGCGCTTGTTGGCCACCATCGGCGTCGAAGAGTTCCTTGGTCCAGCGTTCGAGGATTTCTGCGCTGTCCCAGTCGTCGGGATGAAATCCGGCGCGGGTGTAGGAACGAAAGCGCTCAATTGCTGCTGAGCTGAATAGCGGGTTATGACGGAAGGCTCGAAGGCTGCGCAGCAACCGCACCGGGTTGTAGGCGGCACGGTCACCGGCCAGAGAGCGGGTGGTCTGGATGACCAACTCGCTGAACAAGAGGAGACTGGCGATCCGCATCCCCCAGACCCTGGTGCGTTCGCTTCCACCGACCGTCTCGTACACATCGAAAGCGACGGCCTTGTGCTCGCACTCTTCCAGTGCGTGCCAGAGCAGAATAGGCCGCACTTCGGTGTCGCCGATCAATTCTTGAGCTTCGTCGCTGGTGAGAATGATCTCGGCGAATGTCGCCGTGTAGTGCTCGAGGGCGGCCGTCACAGCCAGGCGCATCGTGGGAGAAAAACGCTTCTCGAGTCGGCCAACCAACTTCTTGATATGCCGATCGATACCCTCGGTGGGATAGCCCATCGCTTGGAGCCGATCGTTGAGCAGCCGATGCTGGTGTCGGTGGGTGGCCTCTTGTGCAATGAATCCCTTGACCGCCTCCCTGAGGTCGGCGTCGCTGACGTGTTCCCCGTACTCGCGGACTGACCGGATGAAGAAGTCTTCGCCTTCGGGGAACGTGGCCGACAAGGTGGACACAAAATGGCTCATCACCAAGTCGCCATCGACGAAGTGCTGCCGTCTGGACCCGGCAGGCATGTCGAATCGAACACGGCGGGGCTTCGGGACGACCCGCGTGGTGGGCCGTGTGGACGAATCGTCGCTCATGTTGTTCTCCCGTTCGTCAAGGGCACGCTGGCAATCTGACTCTAAGCCTTGTCAGAATTAGATGGCAAGCTATCCATGTGGTTTCGGCGCGGGTGTATAGCGGGATGTCCGCCGAGGAGCGTCACCGGAACCGGCGCACCCGTCTCATCGAGGCCGCAACGGAGTTGATCGGCACGCGCGGCGTTGCCGCCGCCACTGTGACTGCCATCTGCGCTGAATCGGGTGTCACGTCACGCTACTTCTACCAGCACTTCTCCGGCCGAGACGCACTCCTGCGAGCTGTCTACCAGCAGCTCTATGCCACCTTCCAGGAGGTGATAGTCGACGCGATCCCCGATGCCGGTGAGCCACCGGAGGTGCTGGCGTACGCGCCGATCCGCAGGCTGGTCAGCATGATCGACGACGACCCTCGGCTGGGTCGGATCCTGTTCGTGGAATCTGCAACCGAGCCGCTGCTCCGGGAGCTACGCAGCGAACTGATGGCCGGTTTCACCGACCTCGTCTTGCGCGAGGCCAGACTCCACCTCGACATCGCCGACTCCGCCGTGGGGGTTGCCCATTTGGCTTCGACCTTGGGCGTGGGAGGGCTATTCGAAGTCTTGCGCCGCCGACTCGACGGAGAACTGGAGTTCACCACCGATGAACTCGTTCAGCACTGCGCAGGTTTCCTGGGCAGCCTCGGCAATTACGTGCTGCTGCAGAACACGGGCCAGTCGGCCACGACCGAAGCCCGACCCCACAGGTAGCGGCCCGCGGCCCGCTACACGATGTGGCCGTGCGTGCCTCGATGCCAACGCCTGGGCCAGCAACAGCAAGACCCTGAACGGCAGCCAAGGCCAGTGTCGTCGACTGAACAACGTCGGCCTGGCTATAGAAGCCAACTGAGTTTCGACGATTCCTCTGCCGACTGTGACCGGCGGCCGGGGCCCGACTGAATAGCGGCCGCACCAACTTGCACTACATGCGGTAGCGTAGCGATACCGACAGTATCGATACGATTCGCTACCAGTGGAGGTCCAGTGGCCGACGGCACTGCAGATTCCCCAAGCCAGGCCACGCGCCGTGGCCGGCGGGCCAACGGATCCTCCCCCGACCCGGCCGACACCCGCGAGTACAGCGAACGGTTGGCAGCGCTAGCCCGATTCACCCTCCGGCACAAAGCGCTGGTCATCGGGGCATGGCTAGGCGCCGCGGTGGTCCTTGCGCTGCTGTTCCCCCAGCTGGAAACCGTGGTGCGCCAACAGTCGGTGGACCTCATTCCTCGCGATGCGCCGTCCTTGCAGACGGTTGACCGCATGAGCGCCGCTTTCGGCGAAGAAGGCTCGAAAACCGTGGTGTTCGTCGCCATGGAAGACCCCAATGGCTTGACTCCGACTGCCCGGCAGGGCTACAGCGAACTCGTGCGCCGGTTGCAGGCCGAAGGCAACCACGTCCTGCTGGTGCAGGACCTACTGTCCGATCCGATTACCGAAGCCCAGGCAGTCAGCGCCGACCGCAAAGCCTGGTACCTGCCCGTCGGCGTCGCCGGCACCCTCGGAGACCCCACGGCCGCCGAATCGGTCAACGTGGTGCGCGACATCGCCGCGGAGGTGTTCACCGGATCGGCCACGACCGTCCAAGTGACGGGACCACCGGCGACCTTCAGCGACATGATCGCCTCCGCCGAGCACGACCTGCTGCTGATCTCAATCGCTACCGCCGGCGTGATCGCCCTGATCCTGCTGATCGTCTACCGGTCGGTGTTCACCGCGCTGTTGCCGCTGCTGGTAATCGGATTGAGCCTGGCAGTTGGGCGCGGCGTGCTGTCCGTCCTCGGCGAGTTGGGCATGCCGGTCTCCCAGTTCACCGTCGCCTTCATGACGGCGATCCTGCTCGGCGCCGGAACCGACTACACCGTGTTCCTGATCAGCCGATACCACGAACAGCGCCGCGCCCAAGTACCCGCCGATCAGGCCATCATCCACGCCACCGCCAGCATCGGGCGCGTCATCCTCGCCTCCGCCGCCACCGTCGCACTCGCGTTCCTGGCCATGGTCTTCGCACGGCTCAGCGTCTTCGCCGCCCTGGGCCCCGCGTGTGCCATCGCCGTCCTGTTCGGATTTCTGGCCACCGTCACCCTGCTGCCACCGGTGCTGTCGCTAGCCGCCAAACGCGGCATCGGTGAACCCAAACCCGATCGCACCCGCCGCTACTGGAACAGCGTCGCCGTCGCCGTGGTCCGCCGTCCCGTGCCACTACTGATCGTCAGCCTGGTCATCCTGCTCGCCCTATCGGCAGCCGCTGCAACCATCAAAATCAGCTACGACGACCGCAAGGGACAACCAGACACCACGGCCAGCAACCAGGGCTACCACCTGCTGGACCGCCACTTCCGCAAAGACGTCGTCATCAGCGAATTCCTCGTCGTGGAAAACCCGACCGACATGCGGACCGGGAAAGGACTGGCCGATCTCGACGAGATGGCCTCCCGCGTCTCCCAGATCCCCGGCGTCACCAAGGTTTCCGGAGTCACCCGCCCCACCGGAGAGCGCCTCGACCAAGCAGAACTAGCCTGGCAGAACGGCCAGATCGGCGACAAAATGGCCGGCGCGGTCGCCGAGGGCAACTCACGCAAAGACGACCTCGCCAAACTCACCGGCGGCGCCGACCAGCTCGCCGACGGCCTCGCCCAACTCGACAGCACCGTGCGCACCGCCCTCACACCACTGGCCGGAATCCTCACCCAAGCCCAATCCGCAGGAACTCAGGTCAACCAATTCCGGCCACTGCTCCAACAACTTTCCGCCACTGCCCCCGCCGTCGACCAAGCCATCCAATCCGGCCCAGGACTACGACCGCTGGCCAACCAAGCCCAAAACGCAATCACCCAGCTCGACCCACTCGTCGGCGCCCTCAACACCTCACCGTGGTGTGCCACCACCCCGCAATGCGCCCAAATCCGCGACCAGGTGAAGATCCTGGTCACTCTGCGCGACAGCGGATTCTTCACCCAGATCGCCGACCTCGGGGACCGCTACGATCCCGCCACCAATGCCACAGTCGGTGGCACCCTCGCCAACGTCGAGAACGCAGTCGCCTCGCTGGACAAGGCATTCGGAGCCCTCGGTGACCCCGCCGACCTGGCCACCAACCTCCGCCGACTGCAAGACGGAATCGGCCAGCTCGCCTCCGGCGCCCAAGCACTCGCCACCGGCGTCCGCACCCTCGCCGACAGCAACATCGAAATGCTGTCCGGCATGAGCCAGATCGCCACCCAACTGCAAAACTCCTCACGCGCAGCGGCCGACTCCGACTCCTCGAGCGGTTTCTACCTGCCCGCCAACGCATTCGAGAACCGGCAATTCACCGACGTCGCCGAACAATTTCTCTCACCGGACGGCAAAACAGCGCGGTTCATGATCGAAAGCAGTTACGACCCCTACAGCGTTGAAGCGATGGACCTCGCCAGCCGCATCACCGACACCGCCAACACCGCACGACCCAACACGTCACTCGCCGACGCCACCGTGTCCGTCGCCGGCTTCCCCGCCGTCAACTCCGATATCCAACGATTCCTATGGGCCGACTTCGCACAACTGGCCATCGCCACCATAATCATCGTCGGCGTCATCCTGGTCCTACTGCTGCGAGCACTCCTGGCACCGCTCTACCTACTAGGCACCGTCGTGCTCAACTACCTCGCCTCGCTCGGCATCGGCGTTGTGGTCTTCCAATGGGGACTGGGCCACGAAATCGCCTGGCCCGTACCATTACTCGCGTTCATTATCCTCGTCGCCGTCGGCGCCGACTACAACATGCTGCTCGTCTCACGGCTCCGCGAAGAATCCGGAACCAACATCCGCGTCGGCGTCCTGCGCACCGTGGCAAACACCGGAGCCGTCATCACCTCCGCTGGCCTGATATTCGCCGCCAGCATGTTCGGCCTCATGGTCGGCTCAGTCGCCATCATGATCCAAGCCGGCCTCATCATCGGCTTCGGACTGCTGCTCGACACCTTCCTCGTGCGCACCCTCACCGTGCCCGCCATCGCCACACTCCTACGCGAAGCCAGCTGGTGGCCCACTAAAGCAACAGCCCCGCGACGTGGTCAGACCAACGCAGGAGGCATGAAGGACGCACCTCACGTGCTGGTCCAGGATCGGTGAGAAGCGAACAGGGCAATGCCCGGCGCTACATGCCGACCAGCGTGAAGGCGTATTCACTCCGAATGAATACGACCCCTGCGCCAGTAAGATCCGTCGGCTATCGACGGACGAAGTTCGGAAACACCTTCACAACGGCGTAGTAGTTTCGCGGCAAGAGCCGCGAGGTTGGCGAGGGATGGACCGGTTGAAAATCTTCTCGCGACACCCAGTTCCCCGCAGGTCGAACACCTCAAACGGGCTACTCGTGGTTGTCGTCATCGCCCGGGTGGGTTAAGTCGCGCTGATCCCATGGCAACCGACCGGGTTCTCTGAAGTGCTCGGCCAGATTATCGAGCTCGCCCTGCCGTGCATTCGCAGCATCCAGCTTGGCTAAACGCTCACGGAGCCGTACTAAGTGCTCCGTCTCGAATCGCTCGTTCGCGGACTTGACGGCTGCATCGAACCCCTCGATGACGAGCGGCAGAGCAGATCTCGCAGCTTCGAAGGTCGAGGACTGGTACGGACCCTGCGAATGACTCTGGTTCGAGCGGATGCCGGCTGCGCGGAGCCCGTCCCTGAAGTACTGGTACCAAGGTTGGGGCGCGTCCGGAGCGTAGCCGATTTCGATCGCCAGCAATTTCGGATCGGAGTGGTGCGGCTCGACGATCGGGGCGCCGATGCGTTTGACGGGAGTCCAGTCGTTGACGATGTTCCTTGCTGCCGTTTCAGTCTCAGCAGAATCGCCACTCTCCTCGTCGCCGAAATCGGGAACGTCTGGCCCACCAAATCGATGGGCTTTGGCTTCCTCCGGGGTAATGGTCTGAATCTGCGAATAGGGTTGCACGCTGTCAGCTGTGCGGGGTGCGGGCACCGCGGTGGTGGATAGCACCCGCTCGATTTTGCCGTCGAGGGTCTGCTTCCACCGCAGCCCGTTGGCGTCGGTGCTGGTGGTGCTTTTCGGTGGATTCATTCGTATCCAAAACCGTGGCCCGAGAGGACAACAGTCACAGCCGCATCATCCCAAGTTTGCGGGCGAATTCCCGCGTGGTCCCGGGTGACGATGCACCAAGCCGCTATCTATGCCGTGAAGGTTCCAGCGAGGTCGACACAGAGTTTGTTCCCGAACCGGTAATCGAGCAGTCTGCGTCGGTGCATCTGGTGAACGGCCACACCTGGCGAGACACCTAGCTGTCTCGCAACGGTCTCGATGTCGCGATCGCGCGTCAGTCCCTCGAACGGCTTGATCCCGGTCTCGCCGAACAAGACGTCCATCGCGAACTTGTTGGCGGATTTCTCCGCTTCGCTGTTGCGTTTCTTCTCCGTCTTGTACTCCAGATGCATCTCTCCGCGGGGGTCGTTCAGCACGTGGCCGAGTTCGTGAAACAACGCCCAGATGACGAAGCCATCTTTGCCCCACCGCCCGGTCTGTTGAATCACAGGTACTCGCTTGTCGATCCAACGCGTCATGCCATGCAGCGGGAACTTCTTGGGCGGGTCGACCACCATGAAGACGACTCCGACATCGGCAAGCATGTTCGCGATGTCGCGAAGCATCGTGGCGCCGGGTTCGGCTGCTCGAGCTCGCAGCTGTGGAAGCGCCTTTCTCAGCCGGTCTGGGTCGTAGACGTAGCGCCGCCCACGTTCAAACGGCTCGGCGAGCTCTGCTGCGCGTAACCACGTCGATAGCACCGTCGCGTCGATCTTGGCGTCGCCGGACTCCTTCAGAGCGGCGAGCGCATAGTCGCCCGTGGATGCGGTCTCATGCAGATGAATGTAGGCATCCCAAGTACCGCAGCGGTGGAAGGCCAGGAAATCCGATACCAGAGACCCAGGTGACTTCCGTGTCGCCTTAGTCGCGCCCAAACTTCGAAGGTAGGTCACTGCGCCCGGATCGATCTCGTCTGCGTGCGCCGCTAGGTTCTCTTCATCGGCGATCCGTGCAAGGTCAGCGCGATATGCGGCTTCGTAGCGGAGCCATGAGTCGGCCGGGATGCCGACGACGCGCTCCAAGCGAACCGCGGTATCGCTAGTGATCGGTGCGCGCCCGTTGACGATCTCGTTGACCTGCTTGCGGCTACACCCCAGCTGCTCGGCGACGCGCTGCTGAGACAAGCCGTGCTCGTTTATCCACTCCTCCAGGTATTCACCTGGAGCAACGGCGTAGTTGGTCGCAGTCATGGCTTCTCCTCTCAGTGGTAGTCGTCGATTTCGATCACGGTTACGGTCACCGAGTTCCACGGCTCAGTTGCGTCGTGTGGACGAATCACAAGGCGTTAGTTGCCGCTGAGCTTTCCCGCCCACTGACCGTCCCGGTCAGCGCTGAGCTGGTGCCATTCCCCCAGCGGGTCGTGAGTGGACAGCTCGCCAACAGACTTCGCTGTCTCCAGCGCTTTGATCCGCAGCCGCAGCTTCCCCGCGATGTCAGAGCGCCTCTTCTTCATTTCCCGCTCGTCTGTGCACAGCTTCTTAAGCTTCTTGTGTTCGTACTGCACTTCCAAGTGGATGTCACCGATCTCGTTACAGTCTAACGCACGTACTGGAGACATTATGCCCATCAGAGGCGACGACCCAGAGGGCGCGCGCAGGCATTCTCCCCGTCAGGTGTTGCGGCCATGCTTAGCCAAGGTTGGCGCCCCAACCGTAGATACTTGCCCCATGGAGAAGTGGGTCGTCCCTCTCAGCGTGGCGCTGATCGCCGGTCTCGCGACGATCGCTGCCGCCTACCTCGCGGCGCGCAAGGACCGCCGAGACCTCCGGGATGGCATCGCACGCGACCTCGACCTGCTGGAGAAGTTGCCGGGGGACTCTGAGGCTCGACGAATGCTCGCCTTCTACGTCGAAGAACGCGTCATGCTTCTGTCCGCTGAGCAGCAGATACGCGCCGCGGGGAGGAGAGACCTTTGGCAAATGCTGACGCCGGTCGAGGCCTTGGTTGCTGCGTGGGCTTGGCACCGGACGGGCAGCTGGGTCGCCGCCGCGGTGGTCCTACTCGTTGTTCCGGTGTTCGTGCTGTGGGAGCTTCGGTTGAGGCGAAAATCGCACGATTCAGCGATCACCGCCCGCGTGGAGTACATACGTGATCACATCAGGCCGATTAGCTAGACACCCAGTCGCGGGCTGTGCGACTGTCCCGCCGATTCCGGCCTGGCCCGGGCTTCAATGACGCCTAGTGGCTCACCGTCGTAGCGGTCCGGTTCGGGGAGAGGTAACCGATACATGGAACCGAAACTGCGGTACCGGATAGAACCGTTTGCAGCGCGGCAGTCGCCGGCTACACACCCCTGAGCCAAGCCAGGCGGTACCGCAGTCGTTTCACTCGGCCCCGACGCCGGCCAACGCAGCCAATACTGCATTCTGCGCGAAGCGATTCTCAACAAACGCCCAGTTCAGGAACTTCTAAGCCCGAATACCCTGCCTGATTAGGGTTTCTACGACGCTTCGTCGCGATCCAACAGGGCCGTCAATATCCAGTTCAGCGGTGGGGTACGGCTCCGAGAACGGGCACTGTAGCCGGTGCTGTCTCGTTGTCGCAGGCAGCCGGATTGCTGCCGCGCTGCTGTCAGGTCGCTGTCCCGTCACCTGCATCACTGGCACCCACGTCGTCAGGTTCGTACGAAGCGACGAAGGACAGCACGCGCGGGGCGAGTGGGCTCATGGGCGGACACATCTTGCGACGCGTGAAGCCAGGACCGTCCTGCAGCGCATGCACTCCGTTCGGGTGCGGGTAGCGGCTCAACAGTTCGCGAACGGTCGCAACATCATCCGCCACGTTCGGGTACAGAATCGTGTCAAGCTTCTCCTGAAGCGGTCCCATGAGCGGCTGAATTGCCTTGATCATGTCCAACACGCTCGGATCAGAATCCATGTCTTCCAGTTCCCGACGCTTCAACCACTTCTTCTGCGACGAGTTGCGCGTGAAGTCGAGCATGAACTCCCGACTCATGTACACGTTCGCCACCGGTTCTTCGTTCATCGATGCCCCGAAGCCCCACTTAAAGGCGTTGATGTCGCCGTGCTGCAGCGCGCCACGCAGTTCTTCCAGCCAGCCGTACTCGAACGACGTCTTGCGCAGCTCGTCAAACAATTTCTCGACCGCCTGGACCTCAGGACCGCGATTGAGGGTCTTCTTGGCCGTCCTGACCGTCTGCTCCCTGTGGCTGTACAGCGCGGCAGTAAATGAGATCAACGCGGACCGCACCTTGCGCCTGTGTTCGTCCCAAGCATCCTCATCGAAGATTGGAATCCGGTTGTACCGCAGGTCAGTCAGCAGCGCCATCACCACGTCGCAGAGCCGGTCGCTCTCGTCCGAGATGTGCTGCAATAGTTCGCTGTCGATCATGCGCCGAAGTTGTTCGTATGCATCGCGATAACGCTCATCTTCGTCCTCAGTCAAGGAACACACCTTCTCGAAGATTGGAGCATCAGCAGATCGGCTGGGGTCCAGGTGAACCAGGATCGCGCCGTAGGGGTCTGCCGCAGCTTCTGCGTCTTGCGCGTCATGCTCTGCATTGCGCTTGCCAAGCAGTTCCTGCGCGTCTCGCATGTCCTTCGCCGCGGTCGAGATACGTTGCTTCACTTCCTCCTCGGAAGGTAGGCCGTCGGAAAACCAACGCGTGCAGTTCGAGAGCACGCGATCCAGCGCGTCCTTCACGAGCCGCTGCGCGGTGTCCCGTGTGTAACGATCCCGAACGTCAGGTGTGTCCGCCCAGTCCATGATCACGGTTGTCGTTGCCCAGGTCACCGTGCTCGCGGCCTCCAACGCCAGCAGCATTGACGGAACCCGTGCCGGGGCCACGTGCGGCATCACCACGGACTGCATTGCCTCAAGCACGTCGTTGGCGAAATCAGTGGCGCTGTTGCCTTCGATGTCGTCAAGTGCAGAGGCGAAGGCTTCAAGCCGGCCGATCCACTCTCGTACTCGCTCTATCTCTTCCTGCTCGTCGGCCTCCACATGCGTGCCTTTCTTCGATCTTTCACATCGTGTGTGGCTCCCTTCTGGTGGGCAGCCATACAGGATCGCACAGAGGTGCGACAGAACGCACGACAGTTTCCTGGCGTTCCCTACAAAGGCCGACTATGCGCGACAGCAGCAGGCGGCCTCAGTTGGGCGCGATTTGGTCGTACCTCTCTAATAGAATCCGCTCGCGCGATCGCTAAAGGCACCGCAGAGCGATGGGAGGTGGGACGACAACGCCGTGAACGCCTGTGGATGCGGGTGCGGAGGCGAAACCAAGCGTCAGTTCGTCCGTAGACACCATCGCCGGGTGCCAGGAGCGAAGCCTCCACGCGCTGCGCAGCCACTCGACCGTCCTCAGTCACCCGAGAGTTGTTGCGAATGCGGTCATCCTCGGGGCCACATGAGAACTCCTAGCCTCCGAGTCCAGTTCGTCCATGTCCAGCGGACGTCTTTCCCGATCTCGAGTGGCGCGCGGCTAGTTAAATTCTCGCACGAAGTATGACCAGGGAAATACCGCAGTGAGTACCGCAGTGCTCTCGTCCGATTTCGATGACCGCCAACGCAGCCAACACAAAATCCGCAGCTAGATACGGTTCTTCCGGCGGCTACCGCCACTTCCCAACACAACAAACGCCCAGTTCAGAGGATTTTAAGTCCGCTGCCTCTGCCAATTGGGCTATGGGGGCTTTCCCAGCTCAGAGCCTATTACTGGGCTGTCCAGCAAGCGCTGGATGGCTGTGTCAGCCCGCTACGTCCACACCACGTCCACATGTGGACGCAACCTGTCCGTGAGCTGAGCACGCGCCAACCCTAGCCCGTGCACAACACACGGCGCTGGCAGGGAGCTAGACGCGAGCACCGAGTGAGATCATCAAGTACATGGTGAGTCTGAACTCGGACCTGTTCGTTACCGCCGGGCGGTTCGGCAGTTTGGAAACCAAAGATCCTCGTTCATGGGAGCGACTCGACTGCCCATTTTGCGGAGGGACACAAATGCTTGTTATCGGGTTCAACACCGTGGATCCGGGAAGCGAAGAGTATGTCCAGTGGCTTCGCTGCACCAACTGCTTGCGTGGAATCGTTAGAAACGGCAATGGGGTCAGCCCCGCGACGCTGCCACTCGACACACCACGAGCGCTCACAGGCGAAGCTCTGGCGGCCTGGCAGGAAGTGCGGCGTTGCTTGTCCGTCGGCGCGACTACTGCAGCAGTAATGATGTGTCGCAAGCTGCTATTCCACGTCGCGGTTGAACACGGACTGCCCGATAAGGATTCGAGGGGCCGTGCGCCAACCTTCGTCGAAGCGTTGGATCACCTCGAAGCGTGCGGTGTCTTTACAACCCGTATGCGGCCCTGGGTTGAACGGATCAAAGACGTAGGAAACGAGGCTAACCACGACCTCGCCGCAGTCTCGGTTGCGCAGGCAAACGATGTGGCCACGTTTACACGACAACTGATCAATCTGGCATACGAACTGGACGCGATGATTGCAGGCCCGACAGACGCGGACAGCGACGGCAGCAGCTGAGTAGAGCCAGAACGTGGCTGGCAACTTTTGAGCCGAAATGTGTCCCGTAGGCTCCGTTTGTCGTCCACGCTTTAGTCATGACTCACGTATGGCTTGCTGCGGATACGTGTCCTACCGCTGTCGAGACTGGCGGACTCACGCAACCGACGGCAACGGTGATCGCTGCGGTGATCGCGAGTTTTGGCGCTGTGGCTGCCTTCCTTGGTGTGACGCTCACGACCCGCACAACGCGGAAGGAGAACCGCAGAGCGGAGAAGGTCGCCGTACTGAGTGACGCATGGAGTGCGGCTGTGAAGTACTCCCGAGCCCTTGAGCATGCGAACAAACTCGACGACCCAGCTGAGCGAATTGCGAACATCACCAAAATGAAGGCGGGGCCGATGTGGGAACTTTCGGACGAGTACGTGGTCGCCACTACTAAGTTGCCCATCTACAAGTTTGGAGTCGCCTATAAGGCGTTGCTGAAGCTTCACGACGAGCTGATCGAGGTATGGAAGGCCCTCCGTTTGAATCCAACTGGCACCGTCGATGAGAAGCGTGCAACGGAGCTTTTCAAATCGGCTGAACAGGCGATCACGGCTGCCGTTGACGGCCTGAAGTAACTACCTCGCCCTCCGCTGTAATGGCACTACGTTGCTCGGGAGCGCAGCACTGCCAGAGCTGCCACGCCCCACCTTGGGCACAACCACCTGCTCCTCGGTGATGTAGTCCGCGTAAACGCTCAGCGTCAGTACGTAAGTGGAGTGTCCCAGCCACTTGCTCACCTGCATGTAGTGCTCCCCCGCGCTTAGATTCATCGTGGCGAAGGTGTGGCGCAGATCGTGGAAGCGCACCGTACCGCCTACTGCCTTATCGATTCCCAGCGCTTGGCAGGCCGGAGCTAGGTAGTTCTCGTACAGGTTGCCCGCGTGGACAGGGTGCGCCCAATCGAACGTGTAGCGGTTGCCGCGACCGGGGAACAGCGGCGCGTGGGCAATGTAGTGCGTCTTGCCTTTACCGTCGCGCAGCTGGCCGGCAAACGGGTGGACGGTGTCCAGGTACTGGCGCAGCTCGTCGGCCAGCCATGGAGCTAGCGGCACTACGCGATCAGTGGACGCCTCACTCTTGGGCGTGCCGTAGATCCACTGCCGCCCCTTGCGCTTGGCTGTGCGTGAAATGCGAACGGTAGCTACTTCACCGTTATCAACCGTGGCGGGGAGGGTGATGTCTTGGACCTGTAGACCCTGTAGCTCACTGGCACGTACTCCGGTATGCGCGGCAAACAGGACAGCTAGAGCGTAGATGCGGATTAGATCCGAAATTGGATCTCGAGGCGGCGGTACAGCAACTCTAATCAGACCGGAGATCCGGATTTTAAGTCCGCTGCCTCTGCCAATTGGGCTATGGGGGCGATCGGTAAGCACCGTACCTGGCGGCCTGGGGACCGGAGACTGCCAGCCCACGTCTCACGAGGGTGCGCGGAATGCTGCCCGGACACGGAGTGTCGGGCAGCAGACGCGCACGCTCGCGCAGCAGGGGTGGGGCCAAAGAGGTGCACAGAGGGGGTCTGCCGCGGTGGTTGAATGTGCGCAAGGGGTGCACAGCGTCGGGGGTCGCATATGCCAAGCAGTATCGCCAATTCCATTGCCGTAGTGGCTGAACGGATCGCGATCACACTTGGGCCACGGAACATGCGGAGGCTTGCCCGGTTCAACAAGCACGTGACCAACCCACTGCAGCGGCTCGTGGCCTCACGGTTGCCGTACATGGCCGTCATCGAGCACACCGGCCGCACGTCGGGCAAGCCGTATCGCACCCCGGTCATGGCCTTCATCGACGAGAAGTCCGTCTCTGTGGTGCTGAACTATGGCGAGACGTCCGATTGGGTGCGCAATGTCCGAGCCGCCGGCAGCGCCGGGGTGGTGCACCGTGGCAGGCGCTACCGGCTGAGCAAGCCCCGCATCATCCCCGCCACAGATCAGAAGGCCAGGTTCGTCGCGTCCTTGGGGCCGAGCGGCTAGTCAGCCGTGATCACGACGACAGGCCGCGGGAAGCGCAGCGTCGCGCACGCGTCGTCCAAGGTCATCTCGATCGCGCGGGCGAACTCCGGCAGATCCTCGGCCCGTGTGCCCAGGCGCAGCCCGCCGCCGACGAGGATCCGGGTGAGCACGACGTCGTGCCGGTGGCGGATGTCGGCCATCGCCGCCACCAGGTCGCCGACCGCGGCGGGGTACTCGGTGAACCAGTCTTTTCCCGATCCGATCTCGCGGTACAGCCCGACCAGGTCGAGCCGCGGCCCGTTCAGAACGGCAGTGACCACCTCGGCATCTAGGGCACCCAGGATCACCCGTTGCCGGCGGTGCCGCACGGCGCAGGAAGTCAGGAGACCGATCTGCTCGGCAGTGTCGGCCACAATCCGACCCACCCCGAGATTGGCGCTGCAGAACACCACCTCGTCGCCGCTGAACCCGTCGGCGTGCACCACCAGCCGCATCGGATGGATACCGACCCCGATCGCCACCGCGAGATCTTCGCTACCGCGCACGGCGACCGTCGTCCCGTGATCGCGCACCCACTTGGCCACGTTGGTGTCTCGCAGGGCCGGGGCCGGCAGCGCCAGCTCCACGGGATCGAGCGAGCGGCAGTATGTCGCACATCGGCGCATGGCCTCCCGTTCGGCTGAACATTCCAGCAGCGATGAAGGTGCTGACCGCAAACCTGTCGACATTGTCACCGAAACCTCTTCTTCACCGCGCAGCGGCCGGATGCCGCCTGCGCCTGCTTTGAGTCTTCCCGCGCGTCCGCGGCCCGACCAGAATCCTTGCGGACTCTTGATGCGATCCGGCGAAACATTCACGCAACATTGAGGTTTCGCGGCAGCAGCGCGGAGAAGGACGGCGCCACCGTCAGGGCCGGTCGCGGATAGCGGTAGCGCGCACACTGCTCGTGGACCACCTCATCGAGCGCCTCGGCGACTTGGCGCAGGGCCCATGGCCGCAGGCACAGCTGGCCCCCGTCCAGCCCAGCCAGGCTGATCCGGCTCAGCACCACCGAACAACGTCGCCGGATCAGCACCATGTCCGCGAGCGCCGACCGCAGCGCCCCCATCCCGAGCGGATCATCGGATGGGTCAGCGGCGCAGTGCAATCCGACGACGTCGAGTTGCCGGTGCGCCAGTACCTCGGCCATCACTTCGCGGCTTCGGGCTCCCCCGGCTACGAGCACCTGCTCGATCCGTTGTGCGCCGCGAGCGGCGACCGTGGCCTGTTCCTCGGAGCTGATGACCAACCGAGCCGCCCGTACCGCCGCGGCACGGGCGAGCGCGGCTCCGTCACGCGGATGCATCACCAGCTGTGCCGGCTGAATGCCGCATGCCAGAGCCATGTCGAGCTCGGCGGCAGTGTCGACGTCGACCGTGACCCGGCATCGCCCCATCCAGGCCGCAACTGGTGGTGAACTCATAAGCTGCACAGGAAAACTCACCGACGACCCCTTGAACACGTTGCGCCACAACGCGCACCGCCGCAGCGTCACCGACTCGTCCAGCAGCACCTGCCGTTCGATGTAGGTTGTCACGCCGCGCTCCGTTGCCCGACGTCGACGGAGGTGGTCAGCACCACCAACGGTCGCGGGTATCGCAAGGTCTGGCATGCGTCGTCGACCGACTCCTCGATCTCCGTGGCCAGCCGGCGCAATTCCGCCCGCCGCGTCGCGGGCGGTAGGGTCCGTCCCACACCCAACCCGAGCCGTGCGAGTAACACACCATGGTTGAGGCGGATCTGGGTCATCTTCGCGATCATCTGACCGATCGCGGCCGGATAACTGATGAAGTCGTCATCGCAGCCACCGACGTCACAATGCAGCCCAACGAGTCTCAATTTGTCATGGTCGATGATCGCGGCAATCGCGGCATCCGACGCAGCGCTGTCGAACCGGAAACCGCACGGCGCACCGCCTACCACCGCATGCACACACACACCCGCGTCAGACATCCGGATGACCACATCCTGTCGGTGCGCGCCAACCGACCTGAGCATCTCGACCTGCGGTACCGTTCCGGCCACGACACGGCCGAATCGCTGGTCGGCCACGGCTCGCAGCTCGGATTCCGACAATGCGTCGGCGAAGACCGTCGCCCGCGAATACGGGAGGCCGGCCGCGGCAACGGCCGCGAGGTCGGTCCCGGAGCGCACGTCGACGCCGACCCGCTGATCCCTCACCCACGTGGCCACTGCGCGGTTGTCGAGAAGCGCGGCAGGCAATCTCACCTCTGCGCCCCGCAATATCCTGCGGTAATCCTGGTAGCGCGCCAGGCCCTCCAACCCGCCCCCAAGCGAGGAATCGGGATTCGGACTTCGCGCCGCATCCGCTCCGTGCACGGCAGCGCGGGCGCGCAGTGTCGGGACGGACAACGCATGCGTCAGGAATTCCGAGAGATTCACCGGCGATTGTTCTTTCCTCGTCGAGGCACTGACCTCATGCCAGTGGCCGCCTCCCGACGATCCTCGGACCGCGATGCGGCCACCAGCGCCTTAGCGTTCTGTTGACTGCGCCCAGACCAACTTTGACGTTTTCTTGATCATTGCACCGCGTCGGCGATCGGCCCGACCACGAGCACCGGTAGGTACTCCAGACCGATGAAGAGCAGTGTCGAGGTCAGCGTCAGCACCACGAATGTCGGTGTATGAGTACGCAACGTGCCGGCGGTGACGACGCCGGGGCGCTGCGCGGCGAACGTTCCCGCGATGGCCAGGACCGCGATGATCGGTAGGAAGCGGCCGATGACCATCGCGATCGCCAGTGCAACGTTGAACCAGGTGGTGTTGCCGCTGAATCCGGCAAAGCCACTGCCGTTGTTGGCCGCCGAGCTGGTGAAGGCGTACAGCACCTCGGAGAGCCCGTGCGGCCCCGTGTTGAGCATGCCCGCGCGTTGCCCCGGCATCGCCATGGCCACCGCGGTGCCGGTCAGCACGATCAGCGGGGTCACGAGGAAATACGTTGCCGCGAGCTTGATCTCGCGCGGGGTGATCTTCTTTCCGAGGTACTCCGGAGTGCGGCCCACCATCAGGCCGGCCACGAACACCGTGATGATCGCCAGCACCAGCATGCCGTACAGGCCGGAGCCGACGCCGCCGGGAGCCACCTCACCGAGCTGCATGTTGAACATGGTGATCATGCCGCCGAGGCTGGTGTAGGAGTCGTGGAACGAGTCCACCGCGCCGGTCGAGGTCAGCGTCGTCGCATCGGCGAACACCGCCGAGTTGGCGACACCGAACCGCTGCTCGACACCTTCCATCGCCGAGCCGACCGCGGTCGGGACGGTGCCGTGGGCCTGGAGCTGGAACAGCATCATCAGGCTGACGCTGGCCGTCGCGATCACCGACATCGCCGCCACGATGGCGTAACCCTGCTTCCGGCTGCCGACCATGCGGCCGAACGTCCGCGGCAGCGAGAACGGGATCATCAGGATCAGGAAGATCTCCACCCAGTTGGTCCAGGTGGCGGGGTTCTCGAACGGGTGCGACGAGTTGGCGTTGTAGAAGCCGCCGCCGTTGGTGCCGAGCAGCTTGATGACTTCCTGGCTGGCGACGGGGCCGCCCGGGATCGTCTGGGTGCCGCCG
>NZ_LZJD01000150.1:0-16035 GCF_001666875.1 Mycobacterium sp. E802 | reverse complement strand
GCTCGAGACGGCAGCGCACCGATGGGGAGTGGCCACCGGCCACGACCGAATCCTGTTGTGCGGCTCAGGTTCCCGCCCGGCGGCCGCGGCCTCGTAAGCGTCGGCGAGCTGGCGGTATGACTCGTTGACATGGAAGGTGCCGCCGAATGCCTGCTCGGGTGTGACGGCTTCGTCGCGCAGCCGGGGCAATCGGCGCAGCATCAGGTTCACCTTGATCTGAGCACCCGGAGCGGTGTCGGGGGCGGGCTCGCCGAGCAGTTCGGCCAGCACGGCCGGCGTCACGTTGGCCAGCACGTGTCCGGCGCGCACCCGGTGGCCCGTCCCGTCGCGGCGGTAGCGCACCTCACCGCTTGGGTCGATGGCGTAAACGTCTGCGCCGGTGATGATTTCGGCGCCAAATCCGGTGGCGGCGGCGGCCAGGGCTCCGCTCACCGCGCCCATTCCGCCGACGGGGACGTCCCATTCGCCGGTACCGCCACCGATCAGGTGATAGAGGAAACACACGTTCTGGATCAGCGATGGATCGTCGAGTCCGGCGAAGGTCCCGATCAGGGCATCGGTGGCCATCACGCCGCGGACCAGGTCGTGCGACACCGCAGCGGTGATCGCCTCACCGATGGGTGTCTCGATCAACGCCTCCCACGCGGCGGCCGCTTCGGCGTCCTGTCCGGCCAGCACGTGTGCGCGCAGGCCGCTGCGGGTGCGCAGCGGCTGCAGCAGCGTGGGCCAGATCCGGCTGGTGATGAGCTGGCAGCGGCGGTAGAAGTCGTCGAACCCGGCGGCATCGGCGTCGGCGCCGATCGCGTCGAACGTCGTCTCCGGTCCGATCAGCAGGCCGGTGGCCCCGCCGCCGGCCGGATCCGGTGTGTACGACGAATATCGCCGTCGGGACAGCCGGATCCGGGCCCCGAGATCGGTGACGATACGCCGGGGCAGGAGGCTGACGAGATACGAGTAGCGCGACAGCCGCGCGTCGACACCGTCGAAGGCGTGGGCGGAAACCGCTGCGCCGCCGACATGGTCGAGCCGCTCGAGCACCTGCACGCGGCGTCCTGCGCGGGCCAGATAGGCGGCAGCAACCAGGCCGTTGTGCCCGCCGCCGACGACGACGGCGTCCACTGCCTGTTCGGTCACCGGCTGGTCAGTTCCGATAGCCTTCGACCTCGTCGGCCGGGCGCTTTTCGGCCAGGTCCGGGTCCTGCCCGGTCTGACGTAGCGCGCGGCGCTGCCGCAACAGGTCCCAGCACTGGTCGAGGGCCACTTCCAGCGACCTCAGGCGGTGGTGTTCTTCGTCTTCGTCTATCTCCTTGCGCTGCAGTTTCGACCGGAGCTCCTGCTCTTCGGCAACGAGCCGGTGAACTTCGGCGAGGATGTCCTGATCTTTGGCCACACGACCAGTCTGCCGGACTACGGTTGATCTGGTGAGCACAAAACCAGAGATCGAGTTTCCGGACGGACCTGCCCCTGCCGAATTGGTGATCACCGACGTCGTGGTCGGTGACGGCGCCGAAGCCGTGCCCGGCGGCACGGTCGAGGTGCATTACGTCGGCGTCGAATATGACTCGGGTGAAGAGTTCGACAGTTCGTGGAATCGCGGAGAATCCATCGAATTTCCCTTGCGCGGCCTGATCCAGGGGTGGCAGGACGGAATTCCCGGTATGCGGGTGGGTGGCCGTCGGCAACTCGTCATCCCGCCGGCACAGGCCTATGGCCCGGCCGGGTCGGGGCATCGGCTGTCGGGGAAGACGCTGATCTTCGTCATCGATCTGCTCGGGGTCCGCTGAAGTTTTCTTCAGTCGCGCCGCGCGCCGAGTTCGACACCAGGGTCGCTGATTTCACGGCATCACAACCCTCAGGTAGATCTCGGCGATCGTGGCGGGGCGGCTGCGTGCTTCTCAGCTCGGCCCGGGCAGGCGTAGCAGCAATCGGGCCCCGCCCAGCGGGCTCGATTCGAGAGCCGCGGTGCCGCCGTGCAATTCGGCTTGTTGGGCCACCAGCGCCAGGCCCAGCCCGGATCCCGAGCGCGATGCCGTCGACCCGCGGGAGAAGCGGTCGAACACCATCACGCGTTCTTCCTCGGGCACGCCCACACCGTCGTCGTCGATCGCGATCTCGACGCCTTCGCGTGAGCTCACCGCCGACAGCTGGACCCTTGTGGCGCCGCCGTGTTTGACGGCGTTGGCGATCGCGTTGTCGACCGCGAGCCGCAGCCCGGTCGGCAGCCCGATGATGATCACCGTCGGTGACGGGGCCAGCGACACCTCGAGGTCGGGGTAGACGCGCATGGCGTCGTGGGCCGCGCGGTCGAGCAGTTCGGTGATGTCGACGGTGACGTGATCGTCGGTGGTGGTCAGCTCACCCTGGGCGAGCCGCTCGAGCGCACCCAGGGTGGCCTCGATCCGTGACTGCGTGCGGATGACGTCGTTGACCACTTCTTTGCGTTGGTCGTCGGGCAGGTCGAGGGTGGCCAGGATCTCCAGGTTGGTCCGCATCGCGGTGAGCGGGGTGCGCAGTTCGTGAGCGGAGACCGAGGCGAAGTCGCGGGCCGAGGCCAGCGCGGCCTTGGTGCGGCCCTGTTCGGACCAGATGCGTTGCAGCATGCCGTTTACCGCGTCGGCGATCTCGACGGCTTCGGTGGCACCGCGGACCTCGACGTCGGGCGCCTCGTCGCCGGCTTCGATCTGGCGGGTCTGCTGGGCCAGCCGTTTGAGTGGTCGAACGGCGAACGCGGCCAGCAGCCAGCCCAGCAAGGTGGCCGCTCCGACGGCGAAGACACAGATGATGAGCACCCGGCGGTGCAGGTTGTTGGTGTCGGCGATGGTGGCGTCGTAGGTGGCACCGACGGCCACCCACATCGGTCCGGGTGCGGGGATCTGCACGGTGCGCACCCGCCAGCGCACGCCGTCGATATACGTGTCGGCGTAGCCGTCGGGCAGCTCCGGCAGTACGACGTTCGAGTTCGAGGCGATGTTGCCGGCCTGACGCACGGTGATCACGGCGTCCTGGTCGCTGGGCGAGCGGGGGATCTCGCCGAGGCCGCGCGGCAGGAACGGGATGGCGAAACCGGCCGCCTCGTCGAGGCGACGGTCGAGCCGTTCCTTGCGGTCGTTGGTGATGCCGACCCACACGATGGTGCCGACGATGACGACGACGATCGCGGCGCCGATGGCGGTCGCGAACGCCACCCGGGTCCGCAGGGAGGGGGTGCGGCGGAAGATCCGGGTCAGCGGGCTCATGGTGATCGGGCTACTGCGTCCTGAGCACGAATCCGACCCCCCGGACGGTGTGCAGCAGCCGTGGTGCCCCGCCGGCTTCGAGTTTGCGGCGCAGGTAGCCGATGAACACGTCGACGACGTTGGTGTCGGCGGCGAAGTCGTAGCCCCAGACCAGTTCCAACAACTGGGCTCGGGACAGTACGGCGGTCTTGTGCTCGGCCAGCACGGCCAGCAGGTCGAATTCGCGTTTGGTCAGGTCCACGTCGACGCCGTTGACCCGGGCGCGCCGGCCCGGGATGTCGACCTCGAGCGGACCGACTTGGATGGTCTCGGAGGAGAACGTCGCCGAGGCGCCGCGCCGGCGTAGCAGGGCCTTGACCCGGGCCACGAGTTCCTGCAACACGAACGGTTTGACCAGGTAATCGTCGGCGCCGGCCTCGAGGCCGGCCACCCGGTCGTCGACGCTGCTGCGGGCCGAGAGCACGCAGACCGGCACGTCGTTGTCCATGGCGCGCAGCGCCGTCACCACGCTCACGCCGTCGAGCACGGGCATGTTGATGTCGAGCACGATCGCGTCGGGGCGCGTCTCGGTGGCGCTGCGCAGCGCCTCGGCCCCGTCCACGGCGGTCGATACGGTGAACCCGGACAACCGCAGCCCGCGTTCCAGCGAGGCGAGCACGTCGGGGTCGTCGTCCACGACGAGGACCCGGGGCGAGGCCATGCCACCGGCAGCGCTATCCATACCCGCCATCTTGCCCGATGACCCACCCTGAATCGCGCAGGCGCCCAGGCAAGCCCCGGGAAGTCTTTGACCTCAACAATTGTTCAGGTTCTACGGTGATGCTCATGAGTTTGGAAACAGTGGCCAGGCAGACGCTGTATCGGCAGACGCATGCCCGTGACGGTGACCTGCGCTCGCTGGCCGACCGGCGACTGTTGTCCCGGATCTGGCGCTTCTCGGCGCGCCACCATCGCCGGCTGGCGGGGTTCGTCGTGGTCAGTGTGGTCAGCGCACTGTTGACGGTGACGACGCCGGTGCTGGCCGGTCGGGTGGTCGATGCGATCACCCGCGGTGGCCCGGCCTCGACGGTGGTGACGCTCGCGCTGGTGATCGCCGCGGTGGCGCTGGCCGAGGCCGCAGTGGCCTTGGTGACCAGGTGGTTGTCGTCGAACATCGGAGAGGGCCTGATCCTGGATCTGCGCACCGCGGTGTTCGACCACGTCCAGCGCATGCCGGTGGCGTTCTTCACCCGCACCCGCACCGGTGCACTGGTCAGCCGGTTGGGCAACGACGTGATCGGCGCGCAGCGGGCGTTCTCCGACACGCTCTCGGGCATCGTCGCCAACGTGGTGACCCTGTCCCTGACGCTGATGGTGATGCTGAGCATCTCGTGGCAGATCACGCTGTTGTCGTTGGTCCTGCTGCCGTTGTTTGTGCTGCCCGCGCGGCGCATCGGCGTTCGGATGGCCGGGTTGTCGCGCGAGGCGGCCATTCACAACGCCACGATGAACACCCAGATGACCGAGCGGTTCTCGGCGCCGGGCGCCACGTTGGTCAAACTGTTCGGCAGCCCCGTGCGCGAGTCCGACGAGTTTGCGGTGCGGGCCGGTCGAGTCCGGGACATCGGCGTGCGCACGGCGATGCTGCAGTCGGTGTTCATGAATTCGCTGACGCTGATGTCGGCGCTGGCGCTGGCGTTGGTGTACGGGTTGGGCGGCGTGCTCGCGATTGGCGGGCAGCTGCAGGCCGGTGCGGTGGTATCGCTGGCACTGCTGCTCACCCGGCTCTACGCGCCACTGACCGCCCTGGCCAATGCGCGGGTCGAGATCGCCAGCGCCCTGGTGTCGTTCGAGCGGGTCTTCGAGGTGCTGGACCTGGTGCCGCTGATCGCCGAGAAGCCGGATGCCGTCGACGTGCCCGACGGGAAAGACGGAATCTCGACCTCCGTTGAATTTCGAGACGTCCGCTTCTCCTATCCGGCGGCGGACAAGGTGTCGCTCGCGTCGCTGGAAGAAGTCGCGACCCTCGATGACCGCGGCGGGGACGAGGTGCTGCACGGCATTTCGTTCACGGCCGAGCCCGGCCAGATGGTGGCCCTGGTCGGATCGTCGGGCGCCGGCAAGTCGACGATCGCGTCGTTGTTGTCCCGGCTGTATGACGTCGACAGCGGTGCCATCAGGCTCAACGGGGTCGACGTGCGCGACGTGACGTTCGCCTCGCTCAAGGACACCGTGGGCATGGTGACCCAGGACGGGCACCTGTTCCACGAATCAATCCGGTCGAACCTGCTGCTGGCCGCGCCCGAGGCCTCCGACGCCGACCTGTGGGAGGCCCTGCGCCGGGCCCGCCTCGACGATGTGGTCGCCGCGATGCCCGACGGCTTGGACACGGTTGTCGGTGAGCGCGGATACCGTCTGTCCGGAGGACAGCGGCAGCGGTTGACCATCGCGCGCCTGCTGTTGGGACGATCACGGGTGGTGGTGCTCGATGAGGCGACGGCGTCGCTGGACTCGGCCTCGGAGGCCGCCGTGCAGCAGGCGCTGGCCGAAGCCCTCGACGGCCGCACCTCGATCGTCATCGCCCACCGGCTGTCCACGGTCCGCTCGGCCGATCTCATCCTGGTCATCGAGGACGGGCGCATCGTCGAACGCGGCACCCACCGTGACCTCCTGGCGCGCGACGGCCGGTATGCCGAGTTGTACGACACCCAGTTCTCCGAGGAGGTCTCGGCGGCGTGAGGTTAATCGTTTGCCCCTGATGGGAAGATTGATCCAGTGAAGCGCGCGAGTACGGACCTGTGGCGGCTGCTGCCCTACCTGTTGCCGTACCGGGCCCGATGGATCGTGATGGTCGTGGTGGCTGTCGCCAGCTTGGGCGCGACCATCGGCATTCCCCTGATGACCAAGGCCGTGATCGACGGCCCGGTGCGCCACCAGGATCCGCACGGTCTGTGGGTCCTGGGTTCGGCCGCGGTGGCGGTCGGGGTGTCCGAGGCCGTGCTGTGGTTCATCCGGCGTTGGCTGGTGGCCCGCGCGACCATGGGCGTCGAGGCCGACATCCGCAAGGATCTCTATGCGCGGCTGCAGATCCTTCCGATGAGTTTCCACAGCCGTTGGCAGTCCGGTCAGCTGCTGTCGCGGGTGATGAACGATCTGTCCACGATCCGGCGGTTCCTGTCGTTCGGGTTGGTGTTCCTGCTTCTCAACACCCTGCAGATCGTCGCGGTGACCTCGATCCTGCTGGCCATGTACTGGCCGCTGGGGGTGGTGGTCCTGGTCTCGATCGTGCCGATCACGTTGACGGTGCTGCACTTCGAACGCGAATACACCCGGTTGTCCCGGCTGGCCCAGGATCAGACCGGTCACGTCGCCACCCATGTCGAGGAAGCCGCGCTGGGGCTGCGCGTGGTCAAGGCGTTCGGGCGCGAGGACTATGTGTTCGACCGCTTCGACGAGCAGGCCACCCGCCTGCATGACACGCAGGTCGCCAGAGTGGCGGTGTCCGCGAAGTTTTGGACCGTGCTGGAGGTCATCCCCAACCTCACGTTGATCGTGGTGCTCGGGTTCGGCGCCTACGCGGCCGGCCACGGCTACGTCACGATGGGCACGCTGGTCGCGTTCATCACGATGATGCTCTCGCTGGTGTGGCCGATCGCCTCGCTGGGTTTCCTGCTGTCGATGATGCAGGAGTCGTTCACCGCGGCCAACCGGATCGCCGAGATCTTCGACGCGCCTGTCGACATCGCCGACGGCCCGGTGTCCGATGCGCCGCGTGGTGGCCGGCTGGAGTTGCGCGATGTGGGCTTCAAATTTCCCGACAGCGAGCACGATTGGGCCCTCCGTCAAGTCAACGCGGTAGTGGAGCCGGGGCAGACGCTGGCTCTCGTCGGCGCGACCGGATCGGGCAAATCGGTTCTGGCTGCGCTCTTCTCGCGCCTGTATGACGTGACCGAAGGACAGATCCTGATCGACGGTCGTGACATCCGCGAGCTGCGCCTGCCGGTGTTGCGCCAGACCGTGGCCACCGCATTCGAGGACCCGACACTGTTTTCGATGTCGGTGGCCGAGAACCTGCGGCTGGGCAACGCGGGCGCCACCGACGAGCAACTGCGCGAGGCCGTCGAGATCGCCGCCGCACAGTTCGTCTACGACCTGCCGTTCGGCCTGGACACGCGAATCGGGGAGCAGGGCATGAGCCTGTCCGGCGGGCAGCGCCAACGGCTTTCGCTGGCCCGCGCGATCCTGGCCGCGCCCAAGATCCTGGTGCTCGACGACACGTTGTCGGCGCTGGACGTGCACACCGAGGCCGTAGTGACCGAAGCGCTGCGGCGGGTGCTGCGCGGGGTGACGGGCATCATCGTGGCGCACCGCGCGTCGACGGTTCTACTGGCCGACAAGGTGGCGCTGTTGCAGGACGGCACCATCACCCACATCGGGACACATGCCGAATTGCTGGCGCAGGTGCCGCAGTACCGCTATCTGCTGGCCGCCGATGACCAACTCGACGATGCCTGCGAGCGCACCTGCGACTGGGAAGACGAGGAGGAGCTGGGCCGGTTGCAGCGTGAGCACGACGAACGCGCAGCCATCGACGAAGTGGGCGAGCCGCCACGTTTCGGTGCGGAGGTGCAACGCCGATGACCACCACTGAGTGGCGCGGGCAGGTTGTGGACGACAACGACGATCAAGCCGGCGCCGTCGCGACGTCCGCCCTGCCGATCGACGAAAGCGTGCCCCGGCGCCGCGAGGCCAGGGCTCTGCTCGGGTCGTTGCTACGCCCGTTCCGGTGGACGGTCGCCGTGCTGGCACTGGTGGTCATCGTGGAAAACGCTGCCCGGCTGTCGGTCCCGATCCTGGTGCAGCGCGGTATCGACCGCGGGATCCCGCCGATCCTGGAGGGCGGCCCGGCCCGGGAGCTGATGCTGATCGTCGGCACGCTGTGCGTGGTGGTGCTCGTGCAGGCGGTCAGCCGGATGTTCTTCCTGCGTCGCTCCGGCCGGATCGGCCAGCAGGTGCTACTTGAGTTGCGCCGCCGGGTGTTCCGGCATTTCGGACGGCTCGACGTCGCCTTCCACGATCGGTATACGTCGGGTCGGGTGGTGAGCCGCTCCACCAACGACGTCGAGGCCATTCAGGACATGCTGGAAACCGGGTTCGACAGCTTGGTCACTGCGGTGCTGACGCTGTTCGGCACGGCGGTCCTGTTGATCGCGCTGGATTGGCGGCTCGGCCTGATGTGCCTGGCGGCGTTCCCGGTGCTGGTGGCGCTGGTGTGGTGGTTCCGCAACGAGTCGGCCAAGACCTACCGGCTGGTGCGGGAGAGCGCCGCGCTGGTGATCGTGCAGTTCGTCGAGACCATGACCGGCATCAAGGCCGTGCAGGCCTACCGGCGCGAGCCGCGCAACCAGGAGATCTTCGACGACGTCGCCGACGAGTACCGGGCGATCAACGAGAAGACCTTCAAGCTGCTGGCCGTCTTCATGCCCGGGGTCAAGCTCGTCGGCAACCTCACCACCGGTGTGGTGCTGCTGTACGGCGGCTATCGGGTGCTGCACGGCGAGATGACGATCGGCACGCTGACCGCCTTCCTGCTGTACCTGCGGATGTTCTTCGAGCCGATGCAGGAGATCTCGCAGTTCTTCAACACCTTCCAGTCGGCCTCCTCGGCGCTGGAGAAGCTGGCCGGGGTGCTTGCGCAGCGTCCCGCGATCGCCGACCCCGAACAGCCGGTGGAACTACCGGATCCCAAGGGCCGCATCGATTTCCGCGGCGTGCAGTTCGAGTACACGCCCGGCCGCCCCGTGCTACCGGGGCTGGACCTCGCTGTTCCGGCCGGGCAGACCGTGGCGCTGGTGGGCACCACCGGGGCCGGCAAGACCACGATCGCCAAGTTGATCTCCCGGTTCTACGACCCCACGGCCGGAACGGTGACGTTGGACGGGGTGGACCTGCGCGAGCTGGCCCAGTCCGATCTGCGCCGTCACGTCGTGATGGTGACCCAGGAGAATTTCATGTTCGCCGGGACGATCGCCGACAACATCCGGTTCGGCCGACCCGACGCCACCGATGCGCAGGTGGCCGCGGCCGCGGCGGCCGTCGGCGCGGATGGGTTCATCGAGGCGTTGCCCGACGGCTACGCCACCGATGTCGCCAAACGCGGCGGACGGCTCTCGGCTGGCCAGCGTCAACTCGTGGCGTTCGCCCGTGCCTTCCTGGCCGACCCGGCGGTGCTCATCCTGGACGAGGCGACGTCGTCACTGGACATCCCCAGTGAGCGAATGGTGCAGCGCGCGTTGGAAACCGTGCTCGCCGACCGTACCGCGCTGGTGATCGCGCACCGGCTCTCCACGGTGCAGATCGCTGACCGCGTGCTGGTGCTCGAGCACGGCCGCATCATCGAGGACGGGGCGCCGGCGGATTTGATCGTCCGGACCGACGGGGCCTATGCGGCGTTGCACCGGGCCTGGGTGGATTCCCTGGCCTGAGGGTTGCCACGCAGCGACCTCCACGCCAAACCCCGCATACCCCGCGCCGATTTCCACGCCAGGGCTGCTTTCCGGCGAAAACCACCGCCCGGGTGTAGAAATCGACGCGGGCGGCACCCCGAAATCACCGCACGGTGTCGAAGAACGTTCGCACATCGTCGACGAACAGGTCCGGCTGCTCGAACGCGGCGAAGTGTCCACCGCGCGGCATCGTCGTGTAATGGGTGACGTTGTAGCCGGTTTCGCACCAACTGCGCGGAGCCCGCAGGATCTCCATCGGGAACGACGCGATCCCGGTGGGCAGGCTCACGTAGTCACCGCCGCCCCAGGTGTCGTGGCTTTCCCAGTACAACCGGGCCGAGGACGCCGCCGACGCGGTGACCCAGTAGAGCATCACGTTGTCCAGCATTTCGTCTTTGGATACCACGTTCTCGGGATGCCCGTCGCAGTCCATCCAGGACCAGAACTTCTCCACGATCCAGGCCAATTGCCCGACGGGGGAGTCCACCAGGCCGTAGCCGACCGTCTGCGGCCGGGTCGACTGTTGCTTCATGTAGCCCGAATCCCATTTGCGGTAGTAGTCCATGCGGGCCAACGCCTTCCGCAGGTCCTCGGTCATCTCGCCGATGCCGTCGGCCGGCGGCTGGGCGATCGGCATGTTGACGTGAATCCCCACGCATGAGCCGACGTTGCGGCCGATCTGCGTCGTCACCGCCGCTCCCCAGTCACCACCCTGCGCGCCGTAGCGGTCGTAACCCAGCCGGGTCATCAAGGTGTCCCAGGCCTGCGCGATCTTCTCGATGCCCCAGCCGGTGGCGGTCGGCTTGCCGGAGAACCCGTAACCGGGCAGCGACGGGCACACCACGTCGAACCCCGCCTCGGTCAGGGGCTCGATCACCTTGTGGAATTCGACGATCGACCCGGGCCAACCGTGGGTGATCAACAGCGGAAACGCATCCGCACGCCCGCAGCGCTGGTGGATGAAATGGATGTCCAGACCGTCGATCTCGGTGATGAAGTGGTCGAACCGGTTCAGCGCGGCTTCGCGGGCCCGCCAGTCGTATTCGTCGGCCCAGTAGGCCGCCAGTTCGCGGGTGTAGGCCAGCGGAATGCCCTGCGTCCAGTCGTCGACGGTCTCGACTTCGGGCCATCGGGTCCGCTTCAGCCGGTCCTTGAGGTCGTCGAGGTCGGCGTCGGGAATTGCGATGCGGAAAGGCTTGATCGCAGGGTCGCTCGGGGTCATGTGGGCCATCCTCCCGCGGTGTCGACCATTACGCTGAAGATCAGGGCTACGCGGTGACCGCAATCTTCAGCGCAAGTGTTGCGTCAGGGGATCTGGCGCAGCCGTCGGGCTTTGGACACCGCCTCATGCCGGTTGCGGGCGCCGAGTTTGGCCGCCGCGCTGCGCAGATAGCTCTTCACCGTCTCGGGTTTCAGAGAAAGGCGTTGTGCCGCTTCGGCATTGGTGCATCCCAAAGCGACCTGCGCCAACACGTCGACCTCGCGCGACGTCAACGGCGCACTCGCCGGCGGATCGCCGCGCAACGCCACCGCCAACCGGTCGGCGAGCTCACGCAGCGGCCCGGCCAGCTCCGTGCTGTCGGCCGCGAGCCGGCGCAGGTCGGCGTGCACTTGGCGGATCTGTTCGGTGTCGGCGGGTTGATCGGGGAAGTGGGTGAGCGCGGCCTCGCGCATCCGCATCCGCCGGTCCACCTCGTCGCGGACCCGTAACTCGTCACTCAACCGTTGCGCCGAGGCCACCATGGCTGCGGCGGTGCGGCCACCGATCGGGGAACTGGTGCGGTGCGCCCCGTACAGCACGGCGCGGGCCTTGCCGTCGACCACCACGGGTACGGCCAGGATCGAGCGGATGCCCTCGGAGAGCACCGGCTCGTCGTAGTCGTGGGTGATGATCGACGCGCGCCGATAGTCGGGTACCGAGATCGGGCGGCGCGACACCACGCTGGCGCCGCCCAGCCCCGCACTGGGCAACACCGCAAGCCCGCGCATGGCGCCGGTGCGGGTGCCGAAGAACTCACTCAACAGCAGGGTGTCGTTCTGCACCTGGCCGCCGAAGGCCAGGGGTAGGCCGGTCTCGGTGGCCATTCGGCGCAGTTCGGCGCGTACCGCGTCGGCGTCACGAGGCCGCAGCAGCCAGGGGCGCATCGCAGATACCCACTTTCGGGGGTAGCGGTCGGACAAGTGTGACGTAGAGCATAGCTCTCATGAATGACGCCGCGAGCAACACCGACCGCTACCGGGGTGCCCGTGACCAGCTGGTTGCCACCATCGAGGACTACGACAAGGCTGTCGAGCAGTTCGTCTGGCCCCAGTTGGGCGGCACCTTCAACTGGGCCACCGACTGGTTTGACGCCATCGCGCGGGACAACGACCGCACGGCGTTGTGGATCGTCGAGGAGGACGGGTCCGAGCAGAAGGTGACGTTCGCCGAGATGGCCCAGCGGTCCGACCGGGTCGCGACGTGGTTGCAGGGGCTCGGCATGACGAAGGGCGACCGGGTCGTCCTCATGCTCGGCAACCAGGTCGAGCTGTGGGAGGCCATGCTGGCCATCGCCAAGCTGGGCGCGGTCATCATGCCGACCACCGGGGCGCTGGGGTCGGCAGACCTGTCGGATCGGATCGCGCGCGGGGGTGCCGGGTTCGTCATCGCCAACACGGTCGACACGGCCAAGTTCGCCGACGTGCCCGGTGACTACACCCGCGTCGTGGTGGGCGAGGCGGTGCCGGGCTGGCAGGCATACCGCGAGGCCGACGCTGTCGAGCCGGACCGGTTCGAGGCGTGCACCACGGTCGAGGACCCGATGCTCGTCTACTTCACCTCCGGCACCACCAGCAAGCCGAAGCTCGTCGAGCATTCCCAGATCAGCTATCCGGTCGGGCATCTGACCACGATGGCCTGGATCGGGGTCAAACCCGGCGATGTGCACCTGGCGATCAGCTCACCGGGCTGGGCCAAACACGCCTGGAGTTGCTTCTTCGCGCCGTGGATCGCCGAGGCGACGATCTTCGTCTACAACTACCGGCGGTTCGATGCGGCCGCGCTGCTGGCCCAGTTGCGTCGGGCCGGTGTCAACACGTTCTGTGCGCCGCCGACCGTGTGGCGCATGTTGATCCAGTCCGATCTGGGTGAGCGGCCCGCGGGGCTGCGCGAGATCCTGGGCGCCGGTGAACCGCTGAACCCCGACGTGATCGCGCAGGTCGAGAAGGCGTGGGGGTTGACGATCCGCGACGGGTTCGGCCAGACCGAGACCACGCTGCAGATCGGCAACACCCCGGGCCAACCGGTCAAGCCAGGGTCGATGGGCCGACCCATGCCCGGGGTGCCGGTGGTGTTGGTGGATCCGATCACCGGCACGCCCGCCGACGAGGGCGAGATCTGCCTAGACCTCGGGGCGAATCCGCACAATCTGATGACGGGGTACCTCGGGGATCCGGAACGCAACGCGGCCGTGATGGCCGGTGGCTACTACCACACCGGCGACGTGGCCAGTCGGGACGACGACGGTTACATCACCTACATCGGGCGCACCGACGACGTGTTCAAGTCCAGCGACTACAAGGTCTCACCGTTCGAGTTGGAAAGCGTGCTGATCGAGCATCCGGCGGTGGTGGAGGCCGCGGTGGTGCCCCAGCCCGACGACACCCGGCTGGCGGTGCCGAAGGCCTATGTCGCGCTGGCCGAGGGCTGGGAAGCCAACGAGCAGACGGCAAAAGACGTCATGGCCTATGCCCGGGACCACCTGGCGCCGTACCTCAAGGTCCGCCGGGTGGAGTTCTTCGACCTGCCCAAGACCATCTCCGGCAAGATCCGCCGCGTCGAGTTGCGTCAGCGTGAGGATGCGGCTCATGAAGCGGGCGAACCGATTTCGACCGAATACCGCTACGAGGACCTGCTCGGATGAAGTCATACGATGCCGGCCCGGTGGATGTGCCGGTGCTCGAGGAGACGATCGGGGCGCACTTCGAGCGCACGGTGGCGGCCCAACCGGATGCCGAGGCACTGGTCGAGGTGCAGACCGGACGGCGCTGGAGCTATACCGAGCTGAACGACGAAGTCGACTCGGTGGCGCGGGGTCTGCTCGGCCTGGGAGTGCAGAAGGGCGATCGCGTCGGTATCTGGGCGCCCAACTGTGCCGAGTGGGTGATCCTGCAACTCGCCACGGCCAAGGCCGGGGCGATCCTGGTCAACATCAACCCGGCCTACCGCACCCACGAGTTGGCTTACGTGCTCAAGCAATCCGGTGTGCGCACGCTCGTGTCGGCGACCGCGTTCAAGACCTCCGACTATGTGACGATGGTGGCCGAGGTGCAGTCGGATTGCCCCAACCTCGTCGACGTGATCTTCCTCGGCACGCTGGATTGGGACCGGCTGCACACCGAGCAGGCCGACGACGCCTCGCTGCGCGCACAGCTCGGCGAGCTGTCCAACACAGATCCGATCAACATCCAATACACCTCGGGGACAACCGGTTTCCCGAAGGGCGCGACGCTCAGCCACCGCAACATCCTCAACAACGGGTTTTTCGTCGGCGGTCTGATCAATCTCGCACCCGGCGACCGGGTGTGTATCCCGGTGCCGTTCTACCACTGCTTCGGCATGGTGATGGGCAATCTCGGAGCACTCACGCATGGTGCGGCCATCGTCATCCCCGCACCGGGTTTCGACCCCGGCGTCACGCTGGCCGCGGTGGAGGCCGAAGCATGTACGGCGTTGTACGGGGTGCCGACGATGTTCATCGCGATGCTGGGTCATCCCGACTTCGGTCAGTTCGATCTGTCCTCGCTGCGCACCGGGATCATGGCGGGCTCGGTGTGCCCGGTCGAGGTGATGAAGCGGGTGGTGGCCGACATGCACATGGCCGAGGTGGCCATCTGTTACGGCATGACCGAGACCTCGCCGGTGTCGTGTCAGACGCTGGTCGACGACGATCTGGAGCGCCGTACCGCCACGATCGGTCGGGCCCATCCGCACCTGGAAATCAAGATCGTCAACCCGGATACCGGCGAGACGGTCGACCGTGGGCAGCCCGGTGAATTCTGTACGCGCGGTTACTCGGTGATGCTGGGCTACTGGGAGGAGCCGGCGAAAACCACCGAGGCGATCGACGCGGAAGGCTGGATGCACACCGGGGACCTGGCGGTGATGCGCGAGGACGGCTACTGCACCGTGGTCGGCCGGATCAAGGACATGGTGATCCGCGGCGGCGAGAACGTCTATCCCCGGGAGATCGAGAAATTCCTCTACACCCATCCCGACATCGACGACGCTCAGGTGATCGGAGTTCCCGACGCGAAGTACGGCGAGGAGATCTGTGCCTGGATCCGGATGAAACCCGGACGCGCACCGCTGAATGCCGAGAGCCTGCGGGCATTCGCGACCGGCAAGCTGGCGCACTACAAGATTCCGCGCTATGTCCTTGTCGTGGAACAATTCCCGATGACGGTCACCGGCAAGATCCGCAAGGTCGACATGCGTGAGGAGAGCGTCAAGCTGCTGGGGCTCGACCCTCGTTAGATCAGAATGGTGGGGGTGGTCCGTATTCTTCGGCGAGCCAGATTTGGTATTGGCGTTCGACGTCGAGGTCGTTGTTGATTTCGGCGCGTAGGTGTCGTTCTTCGGCGATGCGTTCTTGGCGTTCTTGTTCGCGGGTGTGGCTGCGTTTGGGCATCTTCATGCCACGGTGCGGACTTTGCGCCTCGGGTTCGGGGAGGTTGAGGTCCCCGGTGGGTTGGCCCAGGATGGGGAACAGGGTCGCGCCGTGGGCTTCGGTGGTGTAGGTGTGCCCGGTGGGTGTGTTGAATTCGACGGTCCCATCAGGTGATTGGCGATCGGCCCAGCCGGGGCAAAACGTTTTGACCAAATGGTGTGTGCGGCAATACATTTTGTTGTTCGACGGATGGGTCGGCCCGGCCGGGTAAGGCACGGTGTGGTCGACATCGCAGTACTCTGCAGGCCGGTCACATCCGGGGAACCTACAAGTCAGATCCCGCCAGAAGATGAACTCCCGCAACGCCACCGACGGGCGATACCCAGGCTCGGGAGCAGAGGTCTTTGCGGTGGCCTCACCAGTGTCAACCGCCTCGCCGGTATCGGCGGCTACATCCGCTGTGGCGCCGGTGGCCTTGGGGGTGGGGTTGTCGCCGGGTAGGCGCACCGTTTTGCGGGTGGCATTGGCGGCCAGGTCGCGCACGCTTTGGGCCGGCACGATGCCGTAGCCGGGTAGGTAGCCGGGGGTTGGGCTGTTGGCATCGAGGGTGGCTTGCTCAGCCAGCAGGTGCACCACCGCGGCATCGGCAGCAGCCCGGGTGCCTGC
>NZ_LZJD01000149.1:0-641 GCF_001666875.1 Mycobacterium sp. E802 | reverse complement strand
CGTGCTGGCGCTGGCGATCATCCTGCTGCTGGCGGTCGGCGCCGACTACAACTTGCTGTTGATCTCGCGGTTCCAAGAGGAGATCGGAGCCGGACTGAAAACCGGCGTCATCCGGGCCATGGCCGGCACCGGCAAGGTGGTGACCGCGGCCGGCCTGGTGTTCGCGTTCACGATGTCCTCGTTCATCTTCAGCGATCTGATCGTGCTCGGTCAGATCGGCACCACCATCGGTCTCGGTCTGCTTTTCGACACGTTGATCGTGCGGTCGTTCATGACCCCGTCCATCGCCGCGCTGCTTGGCCGGTGGTTCTGGTGGCCCCAGATCGTGCGGCCGCGTCCGCCGAGACCAGGGCTCGCACCCGGGCCCTGCTGCGCACCCTCGATTCCTGACCGCGAGCAGACACAAACCCTTACCAAATCCCGTGATTTGGTAAGGGTTTACGTCTGCTCGGCAGGCTCCGGATCGAGCAGCTTCCGCACGGAGGTCCGGGTCCCGTAGGGCCGCAGCATCCGGCTGGCCGGACGCGGCCGCACGATCTGGGGCCACCAGAACCACCGGCCAAGCAGCGCGGCGATGTACACGTCCGGCGCGGACGCCCCCGGGATCTGCAGCGCACCGCGCGTGGTGACGGTTTCACCGG
>NZ_LZJD01000148.1:0-62584 GCF_001666875.1 Mycobacterium sp. E802 | reverse complement strand
CCCAAGAGGTGGCGGTCCACCCCGGCCGGCGTCGCGCGCCGTGCGGGGTGGGTCCGACTCATCTGTTGAAGGCCCGTCGAGGCGGGTGCACCTGGCGCAGGAGCCGGCGCGGGGGCTGGAGCCGGTGCGGGCGCAGGTGCGCCTGGAGCAGGTGCCGGCGCGGGGGCCGGCGCCGGGGGCGCCGGTACCGGATCCGCATACGCCACCGTCGGCAGCGCTACCGCCGCCGCCGTCGCGCCGGTGATCGCGGCCAACGCCAGCTTCTTCGACAGACCTCTGCGCCGATGAGACATCGCGTCCGACTCGTCCATGGGGAAGAAACTACCGTGTTACCGCCGTGACGCAAGTGTGAGTTGCTCTTAGAGTGTTCAAACGAGAATTTGCCGCACTTCGAAAGATCCCACCTGAACGCGGGTATGACGCGTTGCTGGCACACGCGGGCCCCAGGCGCCACGCCGAGCCTGGCAACCCACCCCCTGCACCCGCCTCGACGGGCCTTCAACAGATGAGTCGGACCCACCCCGGCCGGCGTTACGCGCGCCGTGCGGGGTGGACCGCCACCTCTTGGGCCTTCACCGCGAAATAGACCGTGTCCCCCGGCGCCAAGCGCAGCTCAGCCGCTGACTCCGCCGTGACGTCGGCGGCCAGGCCGGGCGCGCCGTCGGGCTGTTCCTCGGCCCGCACCCGGATACCCGGACCCCTGCTGTCGAGCTCGGCCACCGTCACCGCCACCGTGTTACGCGGACTGCCATGGGGCTGCTGGCGGTACACCGCGACCGACGACGGCGAGAAGACCGCCACCGCCGGCGTGCCCGGTGGCACCTCGACCGCCGGTGTGCCGTGCCAGGTCGCGGACCAGGAGGTGGCCAGCGCGCCGTCGGCAGTTACCGTCCCGCCGACCAGGTTCACCCCGGCGAACCGGGCCGCAAAATGACTCCGAGGTGCCGCCAATACCTCTGTGGCTGAACCGTTTTCGACTATGCGACCAGCGTCGACAACCACCACCCGGTCGGCCAGGGTCAGCACGTCGAGCAGGTCATGGGTGATCAGCACCGCGCATCTGCCGGCAGCGGCCAGCACCCGCCGCAACACCCTGCGCATCGATGCCGCCACCGCCACGTCCAGCCCGGCCATCGGTTCGTCCAGCAGCAGCACCTCGGGATCGGCGGCCAACGCCCGGGCCAGGGCCACCCGCTGAGCCTGACCGCCGGACAACCCGCGCGGGCGACGGCCTGCCAGCTCTGTCGCATCGACCTCGGCCAACCAGTGCCGGGCTTTCTCGTGCGCGGCCCGCCGACCGAGCCCACCGGCACGGGCGCCGAATGCGACATTGGCCAGCACGCTCAGGTGCGGGAACAGCAGCGAATCCTGCAACAACAGGCCCGTGCGGCGGGCGTGCGTCGGTACGTGCACGCCCGCCGCGGTGTCGGTCAGAACCCGGTCACCCACCGAGATGCGTCCCGCATCGAGTGCGACCAGCCCCGCAATCGCGTGCAGCGTGGTCGACTTTCCCGCACCGTTGGGGCCCAGCACCGCCAGCACCTCCCCCGGCGCCACATCGAATTCGATGTCAAGGCAGCGGCTTTCGACGACGGCCCGCACCTGCAGCGTCACCCCCAGCCCCCTGCCCGCAACCGGCGGCTGCCCAGCCCGACAACCACCACCGCGGCCACGGCGACCAGCAGCACCGACAACGCCACGGCGGCGTCGGCGTCGCTCTCGCGCTGCAGATAGATCTCCAACGGCAGCGTGCGGGTGACACCCTGCCGTGATCCCGCGAACGTCAGCGTCGCGCCGAACTCGCCGAGTGAGCGCGCGAAGGCGAGCACGGCACCCGAGACCAACCCCGGCCGCAACAGCGGCAGCGTCACCCGCCACCACACCGTCGCAGGCGAGGCACCCAGCGTCGCGGCGACGACCTCGAAATCGGCTCCCGCGGTACGTGCGGCCCCCTCCAGCGAGATCACCAGGAAAGGCAACGAGACAAAGGTCTGTGCCAGAACCACCGCGACCGTCGTGAAAGCGATCTGCACGCCCGCGGCCTCCAGATACCGGCCGATCAGTCCCAGCCGACCGAAGGCGTACAGCAGCGCGATGCCGCCCACCACCGGAGGCAGCACCAGGGGCAACAGGATCAGGGGACGTACGACGCGGGTGACGGGCCCCTCGACGCGGGCGAGCACCAACGCCAGCGGAACCCCGAACAGCACGCACAACGCCGTGCTGGCCAACGAGGCCTGCAGGCTCAGCCGCAGAGCCGCGGTCGAGGACTCACTGGAGATCAACGAACCGAACTGCGGCCAGTCCACCTTGGCCACCATCGCCGCGAGAGGCAGCACCACGAATATCGTGCCGAGCGCCGCAGGTAGATAGATCCAGCGCGGCAGTGGCGGCGGCTTCGTCACGATGGGCCCACGCCGGCCACGTCGACGCAGGTCGCAGCGTTGGGTCCGATCATTGCCGCAACCTTATTCGAGGCCGCACCGGGCGCGCCGGTTTCACCACCTAGCTACCGTCCAGTAACATCGACGGGGATCGCCCCCCGTCCGGCGCGGCGATCCCCGGGTACATGGAGGTACATCATGGCGGAGGTGCTGGTCACCGGCGGTGACACCGAACTCGGCCGCGTGATCGCGGCAGGTTTCCTGGATGCCGGCCACAATGTGATCATCGCCGGCGCGCGCCGCGAAGATCTGGAGCTGAACGCCAAGCAGCTCGACATCTCCTCGATCGTGTTCGACAACACAGATCCGGCAAGCGTCGAGAACGCCCGCACCCTGTTCCCCCACCACATCGACACCCTGGTCAATGTCCCGGCGCCGCTGTTCGAGGCCAAGGACCCGCGCACGTTCACCCTGGCCGATCTGGCCGGCGCGTGGCACAACGCGCTCGATGCCACCGTGGTTTCGGCGGCGTTGACCGTGCAGATCGTCGGCGACCACCTGCGGTCCGGCGGATCGATCATCAACGTGGTTGCCGCCAGCCCGCGCGATGGCAGCGCCGACGCTGCCATCAAGGCGGCCCTCAGCGATTGGACAGCCGGTCAGGCCGCGTACTTCGGCACCAGGGGAATCACCGTCAACGCCGTGGCGCCCGGCCTCACCGCCGAGCCCGGATACGATGGCCTCGGTACCACCCCGCCGTCAACGGCGGACGAATTCGCCCGCCTCGCAGTCTTTTTGAGCACACCGGCGGCTCGCCACATCACCGGACAGACGATGCACGTCAGTCGCGGTGCCATGGCAACTCTGGGATAGCGCGCTAGGGTCGGAACAGTGACAATCCGACTCGGACTCCAGATACCCAACTTCTCCTACGGCACCGGCGTTTCCGAACTCTTTCCGACCGTCATCGCCCAGGCACAGGAAGCCGAGGCCGCCGGCTTCGACTCCGTCTTCGTGATGGACCACTTCTATCAACTGCCGCAGATCGGTACTCCCGACCAGCCGATGCTGGAGGCCTATACCGCGCTCGGCGCACTGGCGACCGCAACCGAACGCGTCCAACTCGGCACGCTGGTCACAGGCAACACCTACCGCAACCCGACCCTTCTCGCCAAGGCCATCACCACGCTCGACGTGATCAGCGCCGGCCGCGCAATCCTCGGCATCGGCACCGGCTGGTTCGAGCTCGAGCACGACAGCCTCGGCTACGAATTCGGCACCTTCACCGAACGTTTCAAGAAACTGGACGAAGCACTGCAGATCATTCTGCCGATGCTCGAGGGCCGGCGCGCGACCTTCAGCGGCACGTACTACCGGACCGAGGAGGCGTTCGCCGAACCCCGCTTCCGGGACCACCTCCCGCTGATGATCGGCGGCAGCGGCGAGAAGAAGACCATTCCGCTGGCGGCTCGATTCTTCGACCACCTCAACGTGATCGCCGGCTTCGACGAACTACCCCGCAAGGTGGAAGTTGCCAAGCAGCAATGCGAGGCGATCGGCCGTGACCCGGCAACTCTGGAGACCAGCATGCTGGTGTTCACGATGATCGACGACAACATCACCGCCGACATGATCCCCGACGAGGTCAAGCAACAAGTGGTGTTCGGCAGCGCAGAGCAGGTGGCCGAACAGGTCAAGACCAAGATTCTCGACGCCGGAATCGACGGAGTGATCCTGAGCCCGACCACCCACCTCACCGGTTACAACCCCGGGGGCATCACGGCCGTCGCCGAGGTGTTGAAGCCGATGATATCCGGGTAGACATTCGGTTCGGTGGGCATCTCGCCGCACCCGAGGGAATGATGCCGACTAACCTGTCGGTTGTATCGAGTGGCAAACACGTCCGCGAGGAGCAGCAATGAGCCATCCCGGAGCTACGGCATCGGATCGGCATAAAGTAGTCATCATCGGATCGGGCTTCGGCGGGCTGACCGCCGCCAAGACCCTCAAACGTGCCGACGTCGACGTCAAGCTGATCGCCCGCACCACGCATCACCTGTTTCAGCCTCTTCTCTACCAGGTGGCCACCGGCATCATCTCCGAAGGCGAGATCGCCCCGGCCACCCGGGTGATCCTGCGCAAGCAGAAGAATGCCCAGGTGCTGCTGGGTGACGTCACCCACATCGACCTGGAGAAGCGGACGGTCGACTCCGTCCTGCTGGGGCACACGTACTCGACGCCCTACGACAGTCTCATCATCGCTGCCGGTGCCGGGCAGTCGTACTTCGGCAACGATCATTTCGCCGAGTTCGCGCCCGGCATGAAGTCCATCGACGATGCGCTGGAGCTGCGCGGGCGCATCCTGGGCGCGTTCGAGCAGGCTGAACGGTCCAGCGATCCGGTGCGTCGCGCCAAGCTTTTGACGTTCACGGTGGTGGGCGCAGGTCCGACCGGCGTCGAAATGGCTGGGCAGATCGCCGAATTGGCCGATCAGACGCTCCGCGGCAGTTTCCGCCACATCGATCCGACCGAGGCCAGGGTGATCCTGCTCGACGCCGCGCCGGCCGTGCTCCCGCCTATGGGAGACAAGCTCGGCCGCAAGGCCCGCGAACGGCTGGAGAAGATGGGGGTCGAGGTTCAGCTCGGCGCCATGGTGGTCGACGTCGACCGTAACGGGCTGGCGGTCAAGGATTCCGACGGCACCATCCGGCGCATCGAATCGGCGTGCAAGGTGTGGTCGGCCGGGGTCTCGGCCAGCCCACTGGGCAAAGACCTGGCCGAGCAGTCCGGAGTCGAGCTCGACCGTGCCGGCCGGGTCAAGGTGCAGCCCGACCTGACCTTGCCGGGTCATCCCAACGTGTTCGTGGTCGGCGACATGGCCGCTGTCGAGGGGGTGCCCGGCGTCGCGCAGGGCGCGATCCAGGGCGGGCGGTACGCCGCCAAGCTGATCAAGCGTGAGGTCAGCGGCACCAGCCCGAAGATCCGGGCCCCGTTCGAGTACTTCGACAAGGGGTCGATGGCCACGGTGTCGCGGTTCTCGGCAGTGGCCAAGGTCGGCAAGCTGGAGTTCGCCGGGTTCTTCGCCTGGCTGTGCTGGCTAGTCCTGCACCTGGTGTACCTGGTGGGCTTCAAGACCAAGATCGTCACGCTGTTGTCGTGGACGGTGACGTTCCTGAGCACCAAGCGCGGTCAGCTCACCATCACCGAGCAGCAGGCCTACGCGCGCACCAGGATCGAGGAGCTCGAGGAGATCGCGGCCTCCGTACAGGAAACCGAGAGAGCGGCGTCCTAGCCGTTTGTGGTCTCTGGTGGCAGCCGGTCACCCTGCCAGGTGGCCAGGCTGCCCCCACGAGCCAGCTCCAATACCGTTCCGGCCGTCTCGAATGAGGTTGCGGGGTAACGCAGCTCGCTGATGCAGGCGCGCGGCGCGGCGATCGCGTCGTCCCCCACGGCGCCACAGCCCAGCTCGATGCGATGACGCAACAGCGGCACCGACTCCACGTCGGCATGCAACGCACCCGACCAGAAGCCCACGCGCTCACCGGTTCTGCCGATCTGGATGCGCTCACGAATGCGCACGTGCGCGGATTCGGTGAGCTGCAGCCGCGTCGCGCTGCGGTGCACCGAATTACCGGCCACCACCGTCGGCTCCGGATCGAGATCCAACTGCCCTGCCACGTCGAGCTCCCAACCCGCTGTCGATTCACGCGTGTGGGCACCCGGCAGTGCCATCGTGGCCGCGACCGTGCGAATCCGCAGGCGGGCACCGGCTTCCACCACCACGCGCACCGTGACGGTGTCACCGCCCAGCGGCGTGGCGGCGGTGGAGACGAGGTGGACGGTGTCGGGCCCGGTACGGCGGCCGGCCAACCCGCCGGTGGCCTCGATTCGCGGTATCCGCCCCGGTGTGGCCACGATGACGACGGTGGAGTCCATCATGTCGAGGAGGCCTGGACAACCTTCAGCTGTTCGCGCACCCAGTCCAGCACGGGCCCCGACGACGGGTCCTCGGTGAGAGAGATGAGCGCCGTCGGCCGGTCCGCGCGCACCTTGGCCGCGTCGCGACGCATGACGTCCAGATTCGCACCGACGAGTGGGGCCAGATCAGTCTTGTTGACCACCAACAGATCCGAGAACGTCACCCCCGGGCCGCCCTTGCGCGGCACCTTGTCGCCGCCGGCGACGTCGATGACGAAGATCTGCACGTCGATCAGACCCGATGAGAATGTCGCGGTGAGGTTGTCGCCACCGGATTCGACGAGGATCAGATCAAGTCTCGGGTTCACCTCGATAAGGTCTTCGATCGCATCGAGGTTGGCGGTGATGTCGTCGCGGATCGCGGTGTGCGGGCAGCCTCCGGTCTGCACCGCGGCGATCCGCTCGTCCGGAAGCACCGCGTGCCTGCGCAGGAAGTCGGCGTCCTCGGTGGTGTAGATGTCGTTGGTCAACACCGCCAGCGACAGTTCGTCGCGCAACTGCCGGCACAACGCCGCCACCAGTGCCGTCTTGCCGGAACCGACCGGACCGCCGACACCGATGCGCAGCGGTTCGCCGGGCCGGCGGACCCGCTTGGGCCGGTCGGTGTGGGCGTGAGGTTGACCATCGAGGAAATGTGGTGGCATGGCAGTCCTTTCAGCTCATGGATCAGGAAAAGAAGAGCGGTCGCTCGCGACGCGCATGCTGCTGGGCCAGCACGTCGAGCAGCGGATCCGAGAGATCGGCCAGTCCGGTCATGGCCTCGGTGGCCACCGCGTCACACCAGCCCGACAGCTCGAAGGTGAGTGCCGCGACATCGGCCGGGTCGAGCGCGAGCAATCGCTGTGCGGCCGTGGCCGACCCCGTCATCGTGGTGTAGACCACCGACAGCGCGGTCTGCTGCGGATCCAGTTGTGCCGCCGCCCCGACCGCGCCGGCCGCGACCGCCAGATGGGGCCGCCGGCCCAGGGCGTCCCACCGGGGCCCCGGCCAGACCCGACGCGCCAGCCGGGCCAAGCCCCGACCCTGTGCCCGGGACGCGTCGCGAGCAGCCGGAGCCGGTGTGCGGGCATCGGTTTCGGCGTTCGCGGCGACGGGATCCAGCACACCGGTGTGAACCGCGACGGCCACCGACGCGGTCACCAAGCCGCTGGTGCGGACGCGCCGGAGCAGGAAGGCACGCAATGTCGGGAGGTCGACAAGCAGACCGCCGGTCACCGCCTCCTCGACGCCGCCGGAGTGGACGTGGCCGCCGGTGGGCAACCGCGAGTCGGCGAGGGTCAGCAGGGTCGTCAGGCTGCTCATCTAGAACAGGAAATATCGTTGGGCCATGGGCAGTTCGGCGGCCGGTTGTTCCTGCCACACCTGGCCGTCGATGCGCACGGTGAAGGTGTCCGGCTCGACCTCGATGTCGGGAAGTGCGTCGTTGAGCGGCATGTCCGCCTTACCGATCCGCCGGACGTTCTTGACGCCCACCAACTTTCGGCGGATGTCGAGCCGATCGGCCAAGCCGTCCTCGAGTGCCTGCGGTGCGACGAAGTGCACCGACGTGGCCGCGGCTGCAGCGGGCGTGGCGCCGAACATGGGCCGCGGGAGCACCGGCTGCGGGGTGGGGATCGAGGCGTTGGCGTCGCCCATCGCGGCCCAGGCGATCATCCCGCCCTTGAGCACCGCGTGCGGTCGCACTCCGAAAAACGCCGGCTCCCAGAGCACCAGGTCGGCGAGCTTGCCCACCTCGACCGAACCGATCTCGCTGTCGAGGCCGTGCACCACGGCTGGGCAGATGGTGTATTTCGCGATGTACCGGCGGATTCGGTTGTTGTCTGCCGGGCCGTCCCCTTCGAGCGCGCCACGCCTGCGCTTCATCACATGCGCGGTCTGCCAGGTCCGCAACACCACTTCACCGATCCGGCCCATGGCCTGAGAGTCGCTGCCGATCATCGAGATGGCTCCGATGTCGTGCAGCAGATCCTCGGCGGCGATCGTCGACGGCCGGATCCGGCTCTCGGCGAAGGCGAGATCCTCGGGCACACTCGGGTTGAGGTGGTGGCACACCATGAGCATGTCGAGGTGCTCGTCGAGGGTGTTGACCGTGTGGGGGCGAGTCGGATTGGTCGAGCTGGGCAACACGTTCGGATGCGAGGCGACGGTGATGATGTCGGGCGCGTGCCCGCCGCCGGCGCCCTCGGTGTGATACGCGTGGATACCGCGACCCTTGATCGCGGCCAGGGTGTCTTCGACGAATCCCGCCTCGTTGAGCGTGTCGGTGTGGACGTTGACCTGCACCCCGGCGGCTTCGGCCACCGTGAGGCAGGCATCGATCGCCGCGGGCGTGGTGCCCCAGTCCTCGTGGAGCTTGAATCCTGCTGCGCCACCACGCAACTGCTCCCACAAGGCGGCGGGGTTCACCGTATTTCCTTTGCCCAGCAGCGCGACGTTGAGTGGCCAGGAGTCCAGCGCCTCCAGCATCCGGGCCAGGTGCCAGGCGCCCGGGGTGACCGTGGTGGCCTTACTCCCCTCCGCCGGGCCGGTCCCCCCGGCGACGATCGTGGTGACGCCGCCGCCGAGCGCCTCTTCCATGATCTGCGGACAGATCAGGTGCACGTGACAGTCGATCGCACCTGCGGTCAGGATGCGGCCGTTGCCGCCGATGACCTCGGTCGACGGACCGACGACCAGCGCAGGGTGCACGCCGGTCATGATGTCGGGGTTACCGGCCTTCCCGATTCCCACGATGCGGCCGTCACGGATCCCGATGTCGGCCTTGATGATTCCCCAGTGGTCGATGATGACGGCACCGGTGATGACGGTGTCCGGTGCGCCGTCGGCCCGAGTGGCACGAGCCTGCCCCATCGACTCGCGCAGCACCTTGCCTCCACCGAACACCGCCTCGTTGCCGGCCAGATCCGGTCCGCCGCTGCGGTCCTCGGTGATCTCGACGAACAAGTCGGTGTCGGCCAGCCGGATCCGGTCGCCGGCGGTCGGTCCGAACAGCGCGGCGTATCGCGCTCTGGTCAGTTCGGTCACAGGTCCTCCAACCGGCCCGGCGGGTTCAGGCTGATGCCGTGCACCTCGCGGCTCCCGCCGAGTGGTACCAACGAAACCCGCTGGGCGACACCGGGTTCGAAGCGGACGGCGGTACCGGCGGGGATGTCGAGGCGGTGTCCACGGGCGGCGGTCCGGTCGAAGTCCAGCGCGGTGTTGGCCTGCGGGAGGTGTACGTGGCTGCCCACCTGCACCGGCCGGTCGCCGGTGTTGACGATGTCCAGGATCAACCGGCGCGCACCGGCATTGAGCGCGATGACGCCCTCGCCGAAAACGATCTCACCGGGGATCATGCGATCGGGTGGTGGACGGTGACCAGCTTCGTGCCGTCGGGAAAGGTCGCCTCGACCTGCACGTCGTCGAGCATCTCGGGGACCCCCTCCATCACCTGCTCGCGGGTCAGCACGTCACGACCGCTGACCATCAGCTCGGCCACGGTGCGACCGTCACGAGCTCCCTCCAGCAGGTGATCGGTGATCACCGCGACGGCCTCGGGATGGTTGAGCCGCAGACCGCGAGCCTGCCGGCGCCGCGCCAGTTCGGCGGCATAGGAAATGAGTAGGCGCTCCTGCTCATGCGGGGTCAAACGCATAGTGGGCGATACTGCCATGGCGCGCACGGTCCGGCAGCGCTCAACTATTCGGCTCGATCGTTCGGCGCGATCATTCAGCGACGTTCTGCAACCGCACCTGACCGCGAGCCACCGTCTTGCCGTTCTCGTCGGTGATCGTGATGAGCCACAGCTGTTGACGCCGCCCCCGGTGGATGGGCTCGGACACCGCCGTCACCGTCCCCGAACCGATCGCCCGCAGGAAATCGGTGTTGTTGTTGACCCCGACCACGGTGCCGCCGCCGTTCTCCGACAACCAGATGTGGCCGGAGACGCTCGCCAGGCTTTCCACGATCGCGCAGTAGACCCCGCCGTGCACGATGCCCCAGGGCTGGAGCAACTTTTCAGTGATGGTCAGCTGCGCGCGACCGCCGTCCGGGGTGAGTTCGAGGTAGGTCAGGCCCAGTTCGGTGTCGAATCCCTTTTCCAGCCCCTCGGGCGTATCAGTGGTCACAGTCCTCGTGTCTACACGGCGGGGTGGAGAAAAGATGCGGGCGGGTCCCGCGTGTGAAACGCGGGACCCGCCCTCGAGCGGACCGGGGGTCTCTGCAGCCCTCAGGACTCCGGCGCGGTCCGTTGGTCTCGTGCCTCCATACTAGGCAAGGCTATCCTAATTAAGCAAGACCTTCCCGGCACGGACGCAGCCGCGGACCGGAAGGCCGAAGCCGACCAGGGCGTCGAGCACCGCCTGGCTGCGCCGCATGCTCACCACTTCGCTGGATCCCGCCAGCATCGGGACCTGGGTGGCCGCACCGACCACTGCTGCGCCCACCATGTGCCACATCGCAGCGATCGAGACCGCGCCGCCACTGATCTCCACCAGCCGAGTGAACAACGGCTCCAGCGCACGATGGCTGCGGTGCGCGACCCAGGTGGTCAACGCCGCCTCACTGGGCAACGCGACGATCCCGTCATGTGTGGCACTCGCGTAGCGGACAGCCCGGCCGGACAAGTCCGGATCCTCCGGCAGCCCGCGCAGGGTCGGGTCGACGACGCCGACCCAGTCGATCGCGCCTTCGGAGTCGACGTGGACCCAGAGGTTCTCCAGGCCGGTGTCCCAGGCCCGGCCCTCCAGCGCCAGCAGCGGTATCACTCGCCCGATCACCACGTGGGTCAACGTGGCGGCCAACTGCTGGGCGACGGCAGCCCGATTGGCGGTCTCGGCCATCGCCGCATCGAACATCGCCTGCAAGCGATTCGCCGTCAACGCCTCGGTCAGCGGCCACCACCGGCGGCGCGACAGATCGCCCACGACAGCCACGCCGTAGACCCGCGGACATTCCGGATACAGCTCACGCAGACGCCGGCTCGATTCATGCAGCGGCAGCGTCCGCTCGATGGCCATACCCGCGATCAGCGGATCTTCGATCAAGACCGTCATGCCACCTCCGAAGGCTCCAGTTTCACTTAGGTTAGCCTTACTATAGTCACGGGCAGCACGAGGGCTACCCCGTGTGATTGGTTTCACAAGCGGTCCGGCAACGGCCGCTGACCTTGATCTAAACCGTCGGCGGCGACGCTTACCGGCTTGCTGCCAAAGACATACGACGCGCGGTAGTAAACCCGTAGTACGCTGGCTTTACTGCTCAGGAGAGTGAACGGAACATGGCCAAATTGACGCGTCTAGGGGAGCTTGAGCGCGAGGTGATGGATCACCTGTGGTCCGCCCCCGAACCCCAAACAGTGCGCCAAGTCCACGAGGCGCTGGCCGCCCGCCGCGACTTGGCCTACACGACGATCATGACCGTGCTGCAACGACTGGCGAAGAAGAATCTGGTCGTGCAGCACCGCGATGATCGTGCGCACCGTTACGCGCCGACACACGGTCGCGACGAGCTCGTCGCCGGCCTGATGGTCGATGCCCTCGACCAGGCCGCGGATTCCGGCAGCCGCCAGGCCGCGCTGGTCCATTTCGTGGAGAGAGTCGGCGCCGACGAAGCCCGGGCTCTGCGGCGAGCGCTGGCCGAGCTGGAGAGCAAGCACCAACTGTCTCCACCGGCTGGCAATTCGGGCACCGCCTGAGAGACACTTACGGCGTGTCCGCGCTGGCCTTCACCCTCCTGGCGCTGGCGCTGGTAGGACCAGTGCCGGCGGTGCTGGCGCGCGCAACTTGGCCACTGCGCGCCCCACGCGCGGCGATCGTGCTGTGGCAATCGGTTGCGCTGGCCGCGGTCCTCTCGGCCTTCTCGGCCGGCATCGCCATCGCCAGCCGGCTGTTCGTGCCCGGTCCCGACGGCCGGCCCACCGCCACGATCACCAGTGAGATCGAGGCGCTCGGTTGGCCACTGTGGCTCGTCTACGTCGTCGTGTTCACCCTCACCCTGCTCATCGGCGCCCGGTTGTGTGTAGCGGTGGTCCAGGTGGCCGTGGCCACGCGGCGACGACGCGCCCATCACCGCATGATGGTCGATCTGCTCAGCAAGTCACGCCAGGCGGTGCAGTCACACCTCTGCACGGCACACCGCCCGTTGGCCGGTGGCGGACTGCGCATCCTCGACGTCGCACAGCCCCTGGCGTACTGCCTGCCCGGGGTGCGCAGCCGGGTCGTGCTCAGCGAAGGCACGCTCACCGCGTTGTCCGACAACGAGCTCGCGGCCATCCTGACCCACGAGCGGGCCCACCTGCGTGCCCGCCACGACCTGGTCCTGGAGATGTTCACCGCGGTCCACGCCGCGTTCCCGCGCTTTGTCCGCAGCGCCAACGCCCTGGATGCGGTCCGGCTGTTGATCGAGTTGCTGGCCGACGACGCCGCGGTCCGGACTGCCGGCCCCACTCCCCTGGCCCGGGCACTGGTCGCCTGCGCCGGCGGGCGCACCCCCTCGGGCGCGCTGGCCGCGAGCGGGCCGACCACCGTGATCCGGGTGCGACGCCTCGGCGGCAAGCCCAATAGCGTGGCATTGGCGGCCACCGCCTATCTGGCCGCCGCCGCTGTTCTGGTGGTCCCCACGGTCGCCGTCGCGGTTCCCTGGCTCACCGAGCTTCACCGCCTGTTCTCCGGGCTGGGATAACACCCGGTCCGACAGGCGTTCTGACACAACAAAACAACGAAAGGCTGCTGCATGACTTCGTCGAGGACCCCGTCGAGCACCACCGGCACTGCACAGATCGGGGTTACCGGCCTGGCGGTGATGGGTTCCAACATCGCCCGCAACTTCGCCCGGCACGGCTACACCGTCGCCCTGCACAACCGATCGATCGCCAAGACCGACGCCCTGCTGGCGGAGCACGGTTCGGAAGGCAAGTTCGTCCGCAGCGAGACCATCGCGGAATTCCTTGACGCGCTGGAGAAACCGCGTCGGGTCCTGATCATGGTCAAGGCCGGCGATCCGACGGACGCGGTGATCAACGAGCTCGCCGACGCCATGGAGCCCGGCGACATCATCATCGACGGCGGCAACTCCCTCTACACCGACACCATCCGGCGCGAGAAGGCCATTCGCGAGCGCGGGCTGCATTTCGTCGGCGCCGGCATCTCCGGTGGTGAAGAGGGTGCCCTCAACGGCCCGTCGATCATGCCCGGCGGGCCGGCCGAGTCGTACAAGAGCCTCGGCCCGCTGCTCGAGGAGATCTCGGCGCACGTCGACGGCGTGCCGTGCTGCACCCACATCGGCCCGGACGGTTCCGGCCATTTCGTGAAGATGGTGCACAACGGCATCGAGTACTCCGACATGCAGCTGATCGGTGAGGCCTACCAGTTGCTGCGCGACGGGCTGGGCAAGTCCGCCCCCGAGATCGCCGACGTGTTCGCCGAGTGGAACTCCGGCGAGCTGGACAGCTACCTCGTGGAGATCACCGCCGAGGTGCTGCGCCAGGTCGACACCAAGACCGGCAAGCCCCTGGTCGACGTGATCGTGGACGAGGCCGAGCAGAAGGGCACCGGGCGCTGGACGGTGAAGTCCGCCCTGGATCTGGGGGTGCCCGTCACCGGCATCGCCGAGGCGGTGTTCGCCCGGGCGCTGTCGGGCTCGGTGCCGCAGCGCAAGGCCACCGTCGGGCTGGCCTCGGGCCAGCTCGGCGAGAAGCCTTCCGACAGCTCGCAATTCATCGAGGACGTGCGCCAGGCCTTGTACGCCTCCAAGATCGTCGCCTACGCCCAGGGCTTCAACCAGATCCAGGCGGGCAGCGCGGAGTACGGCTGGAACATCACCCCGGGTGATCTGGCCACGATCTGGCGCGGCGGGTGCATCATCCGGGCCAAGTTCCTCAACCGGATCAAGGACGCCTTCGACGCGGAGCCGGATCTGGCCACCCTGCTCGCCGCACCGTATTTCCGTAGTGCGGTCGAATCGGCGATCGACAGCTGGCGTCGTGTGGTGAGCACCGCCACCGCACTCGGCATCCCGATCCCCGGCTTCTCCTCGGCACTGTCGTACTACGACGCGTTGCGCACCGAACGGCTGCCCGCGGCGCTGACCCAGGGCCTGCGTGATTTCTTCGGTGCCCACACCTACGAGCGCACCGACGCCGAGCGGGGTCAGAAGTTCCACACCCTCTGGAGCGGGGACCGCAGCGAAGTCACTGCCTGAGTAGTTCTGGGTAGATTCGGGGCGTGAGGTTTTTGAACGGGCACACCCCGCCGTACGACCTGACCTACAACGACGTCTTCGTCGTTCCCGGGCGCTCCGACGTGGCCTCGCGGTTCGACGTCGACCTGTCCACCGTCGACGGATCCGGCACCACCATTCCGGTGGTGGTGGCGAACATGACGGCGGTGGCGGGCCGGCGCATGGCCGAGACGGTCGCCCGGCGCGGCGGCATCGTGGTGCTGCCCCAGGACCTGCCGAGTTCCGTGGTGGCCGACACCGTGCAGTTCGTCAAGAGCCGCGATCTGGTCGCCGACACCCCGGTGACGCTGAGCCCCGACGATTCGGTGTCCGACGCGGCGGCGTTGCTGCACAAACGGGCGCATGGGGCCGCGGTGGTGGTGTTCGAAGGACGCCCGATCGGGCTGGTCACCGAGGCCGCCTGCGCCGGGGTGGACCGGTTCGCCCGGATTCGCGACGTCGCCGTGTCCGACTTCGTCACCGCGCCGGTCGGCACCGATCCGCGCGAGGTGTTCGACCTGCTCGAGCACGCACCGATCGACCTCGCGGTGCTGACCACCCCGGACGGGACGCTGGCCGGGGTGTTGACCCGGACCGCAGCGGTGCGCACCGGGATCTACCGTCCCGCCGTCGACGCGAACGGACGGCTGCGCATCGCCGCGGCCGTCGGTATCAACGGCGACGTCGGCGCGAAGGCCCGGGCCCTGGCCGAGGCCGGAGTCGATCTGCTGGTCATCGACACCGCCCACGGCCACCAGGCCAAGATGCTCGACGCCATCAAATCGGTGACCGCGTTGGACCTCGGTCTGCCGCTGGCGGCCGGAAACGTGGTGTCGGCCGAAGGCACGCGTGACCTGATCGAGGCCGGCGCCTCGATCGTCAAGGTCGGGGTGGGACCGGGCGCGATGTGTACGACCAGGATGATGACCGGCGTGGGCCGGCCACAGTTCTCCGCCGTCGTCGAATGTGCCGCTGCAGCAAGGGAACTCGGTGCGCACGTGTGGGCAGACGGAGGGGTGCGGCATCCGCGTGACGTGGCGCTGGCCCTGGCCGCCGGCGCCGCCAACGTGATGATCGGTTCCTGGTTTGCCGGCACCTACGAGTCCCCCGGCGACCTGCTGTACGACCGCCAGGAGCGGCCGTACAAGGAGAGCTACGGCATGGCCTCCAAGCGTGCGGTGGCCGCCCGCACGGCCGGCGACAGCCCATTCGACCGGGCTCGTAAGGCCCTGTTCGAGGAGGGCATCTCCTCCTCCCGGATGGCTCTCGACCCGGCCCGTGGCGGGGTCGAGGACCTGCTCGACCACATCACCTCGGGCGTCCGCAGCACGTGCACCTACGTCGGCGCGGTCAACCTCGCCGAACTCCACGAGAACGTGGTGCTCGGGGTGCAGTCGGCCGCCGGCTTCGCCGAGGGCCACCCCCTGCCGACGGGCTGGTAATCCAGCGAGTCGCGATACTATTGGGGTCCTGTATATCGAGTGGACGATCGCATACTGCCCGGTCGTCCGCTGTGTCAGATCGAACGAAAGGGTTCACGTGCCGCAGGCACCCACCGAGGCCTCCGGTTCTGAACCGGCCTTCGGGGCGGAACACCAGTCACTTCTGAGCGCCGACGACGACCCTTCTCCTAGTCGGCCGGGCCATCGGCCCGGCGTCTGCTTGGTGAGGATCTGATGGGCGGCTCGACGGACCTGGTGCTGTCCTTGTTGTCGATCCTCGCGATCGTGGTGTTGACCCTGGGCACCGCGGTGTTCGTGGCGGCCGAGTTCTCCCTGACCGCACTGGAGCGCAGCACGGTCGAGGCCAACGCCCGCACCGGCGACCGTCGCGACCAGCTGGTCCGTCGGGCGCACCGCACACTGTCGTTCCAGCTGTCGGGCGCCCAGGTGGGTATCTCGATCACCACGCTGGCCACCGGTTATCTGGCCGAACCCGTCGTCGGAGAGTTGATCCGGCCCGGTCTGGACGCCATCGGCGTGCCATCCAGGTTCGCCGGCGGCCTGTCGCTGTTCCTGGCGGTCCTCATCGCGACGTCGCTGTCGATGGTGTTCGGCGAGCTCGTGCCCAAGAACCTGGCCGTGGCCCGGCCGGTCCCGACGGCCCGGGCGGCAGCACCGTTGCAGGTGCTCTTCTCGATGCTGTTCACCCCGGTGATCCGGATGACCAACGGCACCGCCAACTGGATCCTGCGCCGACTCGGCATCGAGCCCGCCGAGGAACTGCGCTCGGCGCGCTCGGCTCAGGAGCTGGCCTCGCTGGTGCGCAACTCGGCCCGTAGCGGATCCCTCGACCCCTCCACGGCGTTGCTGGTGCACCGCTCGCTGCAGTTCGGCGAGCGCACCGCCGAGGAGCTGATGACGCCGCGATCCAAGATCGAGGTCCTCGACGCCGGTGATTCGGTCGCCGATCTGATGGAGGCCGCGATCCGGACCGGCTATTCGCGCTTTCCGATCGTCGAGGGCGACCTCGACGAGACCATCGGCGTGGTGCACGTCAAGCAGGTGTTCGCGATCCCGCGCGACGAACGCAGCCGCACGCGGCTGGCCGGACTGGCCCTGCCGGTGGCCACCGTGCCCTCCACCCTCGACGGTGACGCCGTGATGACCCAGATCCGGGCCAACGGCCTGCAGACCGCACTCGTGGTCGACGAATACGGCGGCACGGCGGGCATGGTGACGGTCGAGGACCTGATCGAGGAGATCGTCGGCGATGTGCGCGACGAGCACGACGACGCCACCCCCGACGTGGTCCCCGCCGGCGCCGGCTGGCAGGTGTCCGGCTTGCTGCGCATCGACGAGGTCGCGGCCGGCACCGGATTCCGTGCGCCCGAGGGCGAATACGAGACGATCGGCGGGTTGGTCCTCCAGGAGCTGGGCCACATACCGGAGAACTGCGAGGCCGTGGAGCTCACCGCGTTCGATCCCGATGGCGATCCCGACCGGCCGGTGCGATGGCTGGCCACCGTGGTGCGCATGGACGGTCGTCGCATCGATCTGCTCGAGCTCACGCGCCTCGACGGCCGGGAGGACAGCCATGGGTGACATTCTGGGCGTGCTGTTGACCGTGCTGCTCCTGGCGGCGAACGCGTTCTTCGTGGCGGCGGAGTTCGCGCTGATCTCGGCTCGCCGGGACCGGTTGCAGGCCCTGGCCGAACAGGGGAAGCGCAGCGCCGTCACCGTGATCCGGGCCGGCGAGCACCTGTCGCTGATGCTGGCCGGCTCCCAACTTGGCATCACGATCTGCTCGATCCTGCTGGGCCGGGTGGGCGAGCCGGCTGTCGCCCACCTGCTGGAGATGCCGTTCGGGTTGCTCGGGGTCGCCGACGCCGTCCTGCACACCGTCTCGTTCATCGTGGCGCTGGCCGTCGTGGTGATCCTGCATGTGTTGCTCGGCGAGATGGTGCCGAAGAACATCGCGATCGCCGGGCCCGAGACCGCCGCGATGCTGCTGGTTCCGCCGTACCTGGTGTACATCCGCGCCGCCCGGCCGTTCATCGCGTTCTACAACTGGTGCGCCAACGCCACGCTGCGGGCCTTCCGCGTCGAACCGAAGGATGAACTGGAATCGGCCGTGTCGACGGTCGAACTCTCGGAGATGATCGCCGAGTCGGTGTCCGAAGGGCTGCTCGACACCGAGGAGCACGGCCGGTTGACCCGGGCCCTGCAGATTCGCAGCCGCACGGTCAGTGACGTGGCGATGCCGTTGGACGACATCCACGCCATCCCGGTCGCGGCCGAGGGCAGCGGTCCGACGGTCGGCGCGGTGGAGCAGGCCCTGACCGAGACCGGTTACTCCCGCTTCCCGGTGACCGACACGTCCGGGACCGCCATCGGTTATCTGCACATCAAGGACGTGTTGCCGCAGCTCAACGATCCCGATGCGGTGGTGGACGTGGCGATGGTGCGTCCGCTGCCGCGGGTGCCCGCCTCGTTGCCGCTGCCCGACGCGCTGTCCCGGATGCGGCGCAGCAACAGTCACCTGGCCCTGGTGATCGCCGACGGCACCGCCGCCGAGAACCCGGACGGCGCCGATCCGGTCGGCGGCACCGTCACCGCCATGGTGGCGCTGGAGGATCTGGTCGAAGACCTGGTCGGCACGGTGCGTGACGGTACGCACCGTGTCTGAGCTGACGCTCTCGGCGATCGAACGGGTTCTCGACGAACCTGACTGGACCGCTGCCGAGGAGCGTCACCGCGACCGCGTCGAGCGCTTCGTGGCGCCGCACCGGCGCCGGCAGGAGCGCGGCGAGGCGCACCCGGTGTGGGACTTCCTGTTCACCTACTACAGCCTGCGGCCGCGCCAGTTGCGACGCTGGCATCCCGGCTTCGGCGCGGTGTTGGGCGGACCGGCCGCGCGGCGCTATCTCAGCGTCGGCGGTTACACCGAACACGCCCGCGGGGTCACCGTCGGGCATGACTATTTGGTCACACGCGCGGCGACCGTACGGTTCGTGGCACGCCTGATGCGCGCCACCGCTTCGCGGACACCGCGGATGAACTGTTTCGGCCTCCACGAATGGGCCATGGTGTACCGCTCGCCCGAGATCCGCCACGGCCAGGTGCCGTTGCGCCTCGGTGCCGCCGGAACTGATGCGGTGGTCGAGTCGATGCCGTTGCGGTGCAGCCATTTCGACGCCTACCGCTTTTTCACCGAAGCCGCCGCGGGCCGCAACGACCGAGCGCTGAGCCGGGAGCAGCAGATCGACACCGAGCAGCCGGGCTGCATCCATGCCGCCATGGACTGCTACAAGTGGGCCTACAAATTGGGCCCGCTGGTGTCCTCGGATCTGGTGATGGACGCGCTCGAACTGGCCGCCGACGCGCGGGCGTTGGATATGTGTGCCAGCCCATACGACTTGAGGCGCTATGGTTTCGAGCCGATCGCCATCGAAACACCGGCCGGGCGTGCCGAATACGTCAGGGCGCAACAACGCATCACCGAACGTGCGGCTCCCTTGCGGATCACGCTGGCTAACCAGTGTGAGCTGTTGCTCACCGGGCTGGACGGCTGAAAGGCCGACGTTACCAATGGGTAAGCTGGATAAACGGCAGGCGCCGCACGGCGCCTGGAGCCGAGGGAGGAAACGCGCATGACCAATCGCGTGACTGTCGGAAACCTGCGCGTGGCACAGGTGCTGCACGACTTCATCACCAACGAGGCACTGCCGGGCACCGGCGTCGACCCGGACAGTTTCTGGTCCGGCGTGGACAAGGTCGTCGCTGACCTCACCCCCAAGAACCAGGACTTGCTGGCCCGTCGCGACGAGCTGCAGGCCCAGATCGACAAGTGGCACCGCTCGCACGTGCTCGAGCCGGTGGACCCCGAGGCCTACAAGCAGTTCCTCACCGACATCGGTTACCTGCTGCCCGAGCCGGCCGACTTCACCGTCACCACCTCCGGCGTGGACGACGAGATCACCTCGACCGCGGGCCCGCAGCTGGTGGTGCCGATCCTCAACGCCCGCTTCGCGCTGAACGCCGCCAACGCCCGGTGGGGCTCGCTGTACGACGCGCTGTACGGCACCGACGTCATCAGCGAAGAGGACGGTGCTGAGAAGGGCACGGGTTACAACAAGACCCGCGGCGACAAGGTGATCGCGTACGCCCGCAAGTTCCTCGACGAGGCCGTGCCGCTGGCCGAGGGTTCGTGGGCCGACATCACCGAGGTCAAGATCGAAGACGGCGTGTTGTCCCCGGCCCTGGCCAACCCCGAACAGTTCGTCGGCTACACCGGCACGCTCGGTGAGCCGCAGTGGTCGGTGCTCCTGGTGAACCACGGTCTGCACATCGAGATCCTCATCGACCCCGACTCCCCCATCGGCTCCACCGACGCCGCGGGCATCAAGGACGTGGTGCTGGAATCCGCGATCACCACGATCATGGACTTCGAGGACTCCGTGGCCGCCGTCGACGCCGACGACAAGGTGCTGGGCTACCGCAACTGGCTGGGCCTGAACCGCGGGGATCTCGCCGAGGAGGTCAGCAAGGGCGGTAAGACCTTCACCCGCGTGCTCAACCCGGACCGCACCTTCACTCGGCCGGACGGCGAGGGCGAGCTCACCCTGCCCGGCCGTAGCCTGCTGTTCGTCCGCAACGTGGGCCACCTGATGACCAACGACGCGATCGTGGACGCCGAAGGTAACGAGATCCCCGAGGGCATCCAAGACGCGCTGTTCACCGGTCTGATCGCCATGCACGGCCTCAAGACCGGTGACGACAACGGCCCCCTGCAGAACAGCCGGACCGGCTCGGTCTACATCGTCAAGCCCAAGATGCACGGGCCCGAAGAGGTCGCGTTCACCTGCGAGCTGTTCAGCCGCGTCGAGGATGTCCTGGGCCTGCCGCAGGCGACGCTCAAGGTCGGCATCATGGACGAGGAGCGCCGCACCACGGTCAACCTCAAGGCCGCCATCCTGGCCGCGTCCGACCGCGTGGTGTTCATCAACACCGGCTTCCTGGACCGCACCGGCGACGAGATCCACACCTCGATGGAGGCCGGCCCGATGATCCGCAAGGGCGCCATGAAGGCCCAGCCGTGGATCAAGGCCTACGAGGACAACAACGTCGACGTCGGCCTGGCCACCGGTCTGGCCGGCAAGGCGCAGATCGGCAAGGGCATGTGGGCCATGACCGATCTGATGGCCGACATGGTCGAGCAGAAGATCGGCCAGCCCAAGGCCGGTGCCACCACCGCGTGGGTGCCGTCGCCGACCGCAGCCACCCTGCACGCCATGCACTACCACCAGGTGGACGTCGAGGCCGTGCAGAAGGAGCTGGCCGGCAAGACCCGCAGCACGATCGAGGAATTGCTGACGATCCCGCTCGCCGACTCGTCGCTGACCTGGTCGCCTGAGGAGATCCACGAAGAGGTCGACAACAACTGCCAGTCGATCCTGGGCTACGTGGTCCGCTGGATCGACGCCGGTGTCGGTTGTTCGAAGGTGCCCGACATCCACGACGTCGCGCTGATGGAAGACCGTGCCACGCTTCGGATCTCCAGCCAGCTGCTGGCGAACTGGCTGCGCCACGGCGTCATCACCGAAGAAGACGTCAAGGCCAGCCTGCGCCGGATGGCCGCGGTCGTCGACGAGCAGAACGCCGGCGACCCCGCGTACCTGCCGATGGCTCCGGATCCGGAGGCCAGTATCGCCTTCGGTGCGGCGCAGGAGTTGATCCTGTCGGGCGCTGCGCAGCCCAACGGCTACACCGAGCCGATCCTGCACCGGCGTCGCCGCGAGTTCAAAGCGAGCACCGCCGGGAAGTGATTAGACTTCGGCGGGTCCGGATGACTAGACGGCGCGAGACGTACAGGGGTTAGGAATGGGCAGGCACAGCATTCCCGACCCCGAGGATGCGGCCGAAGAGCCCGACCACGGGCGCATCGGCGACTTCCGGTACTCCGGCGACTACCAACAACCGGGCCACGAGCCGTCTCGACACGCCGATCACGGTTACCGAGACGAGCCCGAGTACCGTCCACCCCGTTACGCAGACGGTGACGACGACTACGAATCCGATTACCACGACTCGGAGTACGCCGACTACGACGAAGCGGACTACGCCGAAGACGACGAGTACGCCGCCGGTTATCGCGACGAGTATGCGTCCGGCTATCACGACGAGTACGCCGAAGATCTTGACGCGGACTACGCCGACGACGAGCCGACCACGCAGTTCGGTGCGGTCTCCGATGCCCCGCCCCCGCCCGCTCCGCCGCCGTCCGGTCGGCAGCACGGCGGGGACTGGGATGGCGGCGAATGGACCGGCAGCCACCGGGCGGTACAGACCGGCCGGCGCGGCGTCAGCGTCGGCGTGATCGTCGCGCTGGTCACCGTGGTGGCCGTGGTCGGTGCGATGATCCTGTGGAAGTTCTTCGGGGATGTCCTGGCCGACCGCAGTGACGCCGCCGCCGCCCGTTGCGTCGACGGGGAGCTCGGGATCGCGGTGATCGCCGACCCCACCATCTCGACGTACGTCGAAAGCCTGGCCAACAGCTACAACGAATCGGTCAGCCCCGTCGGCGACCGGTGCGTCAAGGTCCGCGTGCAGTCCGCCGAATCCGACCGGGTGGTCAGCGGTTTCGCCAACGCCTGGCCGAGCGAACTCGGTGACCGGCCGGCCCTGTGGATCCCGGCCAGCAGTATCGCCGAGGCGCGGCTGGAGGCCACCGCGGGCGCCAAGACCGTCAGTGACAGCCGGTCCCTGGTCACCTCCCCGGTGCTTCTCGCGGTCCGACCGCAGCTCAAGGATGCGTTGGCACAACAGAGTTGGGCCACCCTGCCGCAGCTGCAGAGCTCCCCGGCCGCGATGAACGCGCTCAAACTGCCCGGCTGGGGCACCCTCAAACTCGCGCTGCCGACACGCAGCAACGGCGATGCCGCCTATCTGGCCGCCGAGGCCGTGGCCGCGGCCACCGCACCCTCAGGCGCGCCCCCCACCTCTGGCATGAGCGGTGTCAACAGCTTGTTGGGCGGACAACCCAAGCTCGACAACACCGAGTTGGGCACGGCGCTGGACGCGTTGATCGATGCGTCCGACCCGGCCACCGCACCGGTACACGCGGTCGCCACCACCGAACAGCAACTGTTCCAGCGGGGTAGCACGCTCGACGACGCCAAGTCCACGTTGGCCGGCTGGGTGCCGCCCGGCCCCACCGCCACCGCCGACTATCCCGCGGTGCTGCTGGCCGGTGACTGGCTGGAGAACGAGCAGGTGACCGCGGCCAGCGAGTTCGCCCGTTTCCTGCGCAAGCCGGAACAGCTCGCCGAGCTGGCCAAGGCCGGGTTCCGGGCCGAGGGGACGACGCCGCCGTCCAGCGACGTCACCGACTTCTCGGAACTGGCCGCGCCGCTGTCGGTCGGTGACAACACCATGCGGGTGACGCTGGCCAACGCCACGGCCACGCCGTCGGAGAGCCGCGCGGTCACCATCATGCTCGACCAGTCGATGCCGACCGAAGAGGGCGGCAAGTCACGGTTGGCCAACGTCGTGGCCGTGCTCGACAGCCGACTCAAGGCCCTGCCGGACACCTCGGCAGTGGGATTGTGGACCTTCGACGGCACCGAGGGCCGGTCCGAAGTCTCGATGGGGCCGCTGGCCGAGCCGGTGAGTGGGCAACGTCGTTCCGATGCACTGATTTCTACGCTGGATGAGCAGTCGGCGTCCGGTGGTGGGGCGGTGTCGTTCACCACGCTGCGGCTGGTCTACAACGAGGCACTGGCCAAATACCGTGAGGGCCAGGCCAACTCCATCCTGGTGATCACCACCGGACCACACACCGACCAGAGCCTTGACGGCGCGGGCCTGCAGGAGTTCATCCGCGGCGCGTTCGACCCGGCAAAGCCGGTGGCGGTCAACGTGATCGACTTCGGCGGGGGTTCGGACCGGGCCACCTGGGAAGCTGTGGCACAGGCCAGCAGCGGCACCTATCAACACGTAACCAGCTCGGCCTCACCCGAATTGGCCACCGCCGTCAACACCCTGCTCGGCTGAGCCGGTCGCTTGGGCTGAGCCGGTCGCTTGGGCTGAGCCGGTCGCTTGGGCTGAGCCCGCCGCGCCGTTTTCTACCTCAGGGTCGTTCGGAACGACTTAGCACGACCCTGAGGTAGAAATCGACGAGCGAACGCGCTACGCGAACGCTCCAGCTGTTGGGCGCGCTATGCGAACGCTCCAGCCCTTGGGCGCGCTACGCGAACGCCTCGACCGGCGGGCACGAGCACACCAGGTTCCGATCACCGTAAGCCCCGTCGATACGGCGCACCGGCGGCCAGACCTTGGGCCGGAAGCCCTTACCCAACGGGTAGGCCGCCTGCTCACGGGTGTACGGGTGATCCCAGTCGGCGACCAACAGACACTCGGCGGTGTGCGGGGCACCGCGCAGCGGGTTGTCATCCACAGACCACAGTCCGGCCGCGACTTTTTCGATCTCGCCACGGATCGCGATCATCGCGTCGCAGAAGGCGTCGACCTCGGCCAGACTCTCGCTCTCGGTGGGCTCCACCATCAACGTGCCGGCCACCGGGAAACTCATGGTGGGTGCGTGGAAGCCATAGTCCGCCAAGCGTTTTGCCACGTCGTCGACGGTGACACCGGTGCTCTTGGTGATCGCGCGCAGGTCGAGGATGCACTCGTGGGCCACCATGCCGTTCTCGCCGGTGTAGAGCACCGGGTAGTACTCATCGAGCCGGCGGGCCACATAGTTTGCCGAGGCAATCGCGGTCAGAGTGGCTGCACGCAGCCCCTTGGCCCCCATCATGCGGATGTAGGCCCAGGTGATCGGCAGGATCGACGCGGACCCATACGGTGCGGCCGAGACGGTGTGCTCGTCGGGCAGCTCGTCGGCGAGCGGATGGCCCGGCAGGAACGGGGCCAAGTGGGCGCGCACCGCGACCGGCCCGACGCCGGGACCACCGCCACCGTGGGGGATGCAGAACGTCTTGTGCAGGTTGAGATGGCTGACATCGCCACCGAACCGGCCGGGCCGGGCCAGACCGACCAGCGCGTTGAGGTTCGCCCCGTCGACGTAAACCTGGCCACCGACGTCGTGCACGGCCGCGCAGATGTCGGCGACGTCGTGCTCGTACACCCCGTGCGTCGACGGGTAGGTGATCATCAGCGCCGCAACCCGATCGGCATGTTCGGCGATCTTGGCGCGCAGGTCGTCGAGGTCGACGTCGCCGTTCTCGCGGCAGGCGACCACCACGACGCGCATCCCGGCCAGCGCGGCCGAGGCCGCATTGGTGCCGTGTGCACTCGACGGGATCAGGCACAGGTCGCGGTCGGTGTCGCCGCGGGACTCGTGGTAGGCCTTGATCGCCAGCAACCCGGCGTACTCGCCCTGAGATCCGGCGTTGGGCTGCAACGAGATCTGGTCATACCCGGTGATGCCGGTGAGCCAGTCCTGGAGGTCGGCGATGAGCTTGCGCAGTCCCGGATTGTCCGAGGCCGGCGCGAACGGATGCTGACGGCCGAACTCCGGCCAGGTGATCGGCTCCATCTCGGCGGCCGCGTTGAGCTTCATCGTGCACGAGCCCAGCGGAATCATGCTGCGGTCCAAGGCAATGTCCTTGTCCGCCAACGACCGCAGGTAGCGCATCATCGCGGTCTCGGTACGGTAGGAGTTGAACGCCGGATGGGTCAGGAATTCCGATGTGCGCGTGGCGATTCCGGTGTTCACCGGATCAGCCGCGGGTGCGACTCCGAACGCCTCCAGCACGGCGGCCACATGCTCGCCGGTGGTGACCTCATCGCACGACACGGACACGTGATCGGCGTCGACCCGCCACAGGTTGATGCCCTTGGTCTTGGCAGCCGCGATCACCTCATCGGCCCGGCCGGGGACTCGGGCCAACACGGTGTCGAAGAAGGTGTCGTGCACCAGGGCGTCGCCCAGACCCGCCGCGATCGCCGCGGCATGATCGTGCACCCGGCGGGCGATCGCAGTCAGCCCGTCGGCGCCGTGGTAACTGGCGTACGTCGCAGCCATCACCGCCAACAGCACCTGCGCGGTACAGATGTTGCTGGTCGCCTTGTCCCGGCGGATGTGCTGCTCGCGGGTCTGCAGAGCCAGGCGGTAGGCCGGCGCACCGTCGGCGTCCACCGACACGCCCACCAATCGGCCCGGCAACTGCCGCGCATGTTTGGCGTGCACTGCCAGATAACCGGCGTGCGGCCCGCCGAATCCCATTGGCACACCGAACCGTTGGGTGGTGCCGAACGCGACATCGGCGCCGATCTCCCCGGGCGGGGTGATCAAGGTCATCGCCAGCAGGTCGGCCCCGACGGCCACCAGGGCGCCCCGATCGTGGGCATCATCGACCAGGCTCGTCCAATCCACGACACGTCCGCTCGCACCCGGCAGCTGCACGATGACCCCGAAGAAGTCGCCCTCGGGAAGCCCCTCGCGAAGGTCGACGGTGACGATCTCGATCCCGAGCGGACGGGCCCGGGTGGCCAGCACCGCGGCGGTCTGCGCGTACACATCGGTGTCGACCACCAGACGGTTGGACTTGGACTTCGTCGCCCGGTGCATCAGCGTCATCGCCTCGGCCGCCGCGGTGCCCTCGTCGAGCATCGAGGCATTCGACACTTCAAGGCCGGTGAGGTCGGACACCATGGTCTGGAAGTTCAGCAGCACCTCGAGGCGGCCCTGGCTGATCTCGGGCTGGTACGGGGTGTAGGCGGTGTACCAGGCCGGGTTCTCCAGGATGTTGCGACGCAACACGGCCGGGGTGAAGGTGTCGAAGTAGCCCTGACCGATCATCGAGATCGCGGTGGTGTTCGAGTCGGCCAGCGCACGCAACTCGGCAAGCGCCTGCTCCTCGGTGGCCGGATCGGGCAGGACCTCCAGCCCCGGGGCCACGCCATCGGAGGCCAGTGCGTCGAGAATGCCGGCGGGCAGCGCCTTGGCGGCGAGCTCGTCGAGAGACGACACACCGATCACGTCGAGCATGGTGGTGACGGCTGCGGCGTCCGGGCCGATGTGGCGATCGGCGAACCGCGGTTGATGCTGGTCGGACACTAGACTCCCTGAGGCGCAGACGTGCGCAGACGCGCAGACGTCGTAGGCGTCCCTCCCCCTCTGTCGTCGACCCGGTCCGGGCGCCTGAGAGATTCAGCCCCTGCGGGCCTTTCCCCATGGGCGGGTGCTCGACGGCACCACTTTCCAGAGGCATCGGGGCCTGGCGCGGTCCTGGGTGCCTGAGAGGTTGACGGAGAGGTATTGCTCCTTCGGCGTCCGTGACTGGCTGTCACGAAGCTCTCCCGCACGAGGGCGATGCGTCGCCTATCTTACCGGGCGGCTAGCCGATCTTGCGGTCGCGACTCTTGCGCCGCGAGGCCAGCTCGTCTTCGGGCGCGGCGATGGACTCGCCACCGTCGGCGCGCTCGCCCGGGAAGTCGGCGATCGCACCGGTCAGCTCGCGCATCGCACCCGACACCGCGATGCCGAACACGCCCTGGCCGCCCTGCAACAGGTCCACGACCTCCTCGGCCGACGTGCATTCGTAGACCGTGGTGCCGTCGGAGAACAGCGTGATGTTGGCCAGGTCCTGCACGCCGCGCTGACGCAGGTGATCGACCGCGACCCGGATGTTGTGCAACGAGATGCCCGTGTCCAGGAGCCGTTTGACGATCTTGAGAACCAGGATGTCCTTGAACGAGTACAGCCGCTGACTGCCCGATCCGGCGGCACCGCGGATGGACGGGACCACCAGGGAGGTGCGGGCCCAGTAGTCCAGCTGCCGATAGGTGATCCCGGCGATCTGGCAGGCGCTCGGACCGCGGTAGCCGACCAGTTCGTCAGGTACCGAGTCATCGGGGAACAACCCACCCTGGACGGCTTCGCCGGACGGCCTGACAGGCGGCTCCGCGCCGCTTCCGGTGGTCAGATCCAGCTCTTCCTGCCGTGGCGTGTCACCCACTGTGAATCCTCTCGCCGTTCGAACTCGCCCGCGCCATACTCAATGTCCTGCACCACAGCAACCTCTGCCACGGCGGTTTTCGGCAAGCTCGAATGTGTCGAGCATACGCTTCCCGCCGGGCCCGGAATGCCCGCTGCCAAGAAAGTATGGCGCCCGAATCCGCGCCCCGATGACTGCCGCGCCGCGTGTTGACACCGATATGCCCAGTTGAGACGTATCCGTGACCTCGCGGGCGCCGGTCATGTCGCCTTGAAGTCGTCCGGGGAGACGCTGTCCAGGAACTCCTTGAACTTCTCCACCTCGTCTTCGCGGACGGTGCCGGTGGCCTCTTCGTCGTTCTCGTCGGGAATCAGCAACCCGGCCTCGGCCAGCACCGCCTCCTCGACGTAGATCGGCACGCCGACACGCAGGGCGATCGCCACCGAATCCGACGGGCGGGCCGACACCTTGACGTCACGGTCGAAGATCAGGTCGGCATAGAAGGTGCCTTCCTGGAGGTCGACGATGCGCACCTCTTTGAGCGAATGCCCCAGGGCCGTGATGACATCGCGGATCAGATCATGGGTGAGCGGCCGGGCGGGCTCGACACCCTGCTGCTCCAGCGCGATCGCCGCGGCTTCGGACTGGCCGATCCAGATCGGCAGATAGCGATCACCGTTGGATTCCCGCAAGAGCAACACGGGCTGGTTCTGCGGCTGCTCAACCCGAATGCCGACCACACGAACCTCAGCCATCTGTGCCTGCCCTCCGCACCGCCGTGCCGTTTCGTCGATTTTTCGTCCGTCGTGCCATTCGCCTGCGCATCCGCTCAAGGACCCGGCGTTGACGAATTAGCCGTCGAAATGAGTCTAGTCCTCAGCGATCCAGAACGTCGCGTACGGCGGACTTGATCAGGGACGTGTGAAGAGTGATCGCCAGGGCGGCCACTTCACGGGCCAGGTCGTCGGCTCGGTCCCGGGCTCCGGCCTTGCCCGCCTTGCCCACCGGGCCGGCGATCTGGGCGATCAGGTCGGACTGCCGGTCGGCTGCGGAGCGGAACGCCCGCAGATGCCGTGGCTCGACACCGTAGTCGCCCAGGGCGCGGGCACATTGGGCGATGACGACGGAGTGTTCGTCGAAAAGCCCGGCCGGCCCGGCGGTGATGATGCCGTTTCGAAGCAGCGCCCCGAGCGTGTCCTCGTCGACGCCCGAACGGGCCAACAGATCTTCCCGGGACAGCCGCACCTGGGTGGGTGCCACCCCGGCAACACCGGAACGGGCCCCGTCGCCCCCGTCGTCCTCGCCCTCGGCGACCGGCACCAGACGGGGAACCCCGTAGGCCGAACCGGTCTGCGGGATTTCCCCGTCGGGCTGGGCGTCCAGCTGCGCCTTGATCACCTTCAACGGGAGGTACTGGTCGCGCTGGGCGGTCAGGATGAACCGCAACCGCGCACAGTCGTACGCGGTGAAGCGCCGGTACCCCGATGCCGTGCGCTGCGGCGTGACCAGTCCCTCGGCCTCCAGGAACCGAATCTTGGAGATCGTGACATCGGGAAAGTCGCCCCGCAGCAGGTCCAGCACGGCGCCGATCGACATCCCGGCCAGTGCAGGTCTGTCGGGGGCAGTCATCGGCTAGCTGCTGGAGCTGCTGTCGTCGTCAGAGCGGGGGCCGGTGAGAAACACCAGGCGGAACTTCCCGATCTGTACCTCGTCGCCGTTGGCCAGCACGGCCGAGTCGACCGGCTCCCGGTTGACGTACGTTCCGTTCAGGCTGCCGACATCGACAACCTGGAACTCGCCGCTCTCCAACCGGAACTCGGCGTGACGACGGCTCACCGTGACGTCATCGAGGAAGATGTCGCTGTCCGGGTGACGTCCTGCCGAGGTGGTCGGCTGATCGAGCAGGAACCGGGACCCCGCGTTGGGTCCACGCTTGACGACGAGCAATGCCGAACCCGCGGGCAGGCCCTCGACGCCGGAAACGGCGCCTTCGGTACCGGCCGTTGCGGGCGCATCCAGCTCGTTCAGGAAGTCGGCACGGAAAACCGATGTGGTTTCCACCGTCACGTCTTCCGACGACTGGTCGGCCCCCAAATTGCTGTCTTTGTCCGTCACCCGCTGCTCCTCACTGGCTGCTGTGGCGTTGCCCGGCGTGGCCCCAGCCCATCGTCGGTCTCACCGTCGACCGTACCGCGCCTCAGGCACCATTGTGTCCACCAACGCCGGATCCGATGGGGAAGATCTCTGCGCGCCGGGCACGGTCGAACCGGTCTCGGCGACCGGCCCTCGAAACCCTAACAATCCCTCACTCGGTCACCGCGGCGCGGTAGCCGTCCGCGTCGAGCAAACCGGACAGCGCCTCCTCGAGGGTGCCCTCCTCGAGCCGCAGATCGACCAGCCAGCCTTCGCCGTAGGGGTCGGAATTGACCAGCTGCGGGCTGTCTTCCAGATCCCCGTTGACGGCAACGACTTTCGCGGCGACGGGGGCATACAGATCCGACACCGACTTGGTGGATTCGACCTCACCGAACGCATCGCCCGAGCCCAGTTGGGCCCCGACGTCGGGCAGTTGGACGAATACCACGTCACCGAGCGCGGACTGGGCGTAGTCGGTGATGCCGACGCGCACCGTGTCGTCACCGGTGCGCAACACCCACTCGTGCTCCGAGGTGTAGTACAGGTCGGCTGGGATCTCGCTCACGGCGCTCCTTAGTTCGTGGAGTTGATTGCTCTGGTCAGGTGAACTCACTTGACCGGCTGAGCGTATTGGCGAGGTTTCGGTTGCCGCAAGGCGGTGACGTCGACCCGCTCGGCCTGTTGTACCACCATCGTGCCGCCGACCCGCTTGACACTGTCCATTGCCCCGCCGGGAATGTTCATCGCCGCCGCCAGGGTCGGTGGATCCCCAATGGCCAGAACCGAATACGGCGGTCGCAGGGTGACGTCGTCGACCGCCAGCGCCCCGGGCGCGCCGACGATCCAGGTGTCGATCCCCACCCGCACCGCCGACGGCTGCTCCCCACCGCGGATCTCGATGGCCTCGGCTCCGGCCGCGCGCAATTCGTTGATCACGTCGAGCATGGTCTCGGCCGGCACCCCGGGCGCGTTGTCCTCTATGGTCAACGTCACTCCCGGCCCAGTGGCGGCCACAGTGCCGATCTGGATGGACAGCGCCTCCAACCGGGCCTGGGCATTTTCGATCGCCGCCTGGTCGCTGCTGCCGGACGCCTGGAGCTGCTGCAGGGTCCGCTGCAGATCCGACACCTCGGTGTTGAGTGAGGCCTCACGTTGCTGCAGAGAATCCAGCAGGATGAGCAGATCCGCCGGACGTGCGGTCTCCAGCGAATCTCCGGACTCGTTCTGGCGCACCTGCGTGACGATCGCCATACCCAGCAACAGGCACAGCAGCACCCCGAGACCGCCGAACACGAGCCGCGAGCGACCGCCACGCACGATCCGCAGATTGCGGAACCGGCGTGGCGAGACATCCGGGGGCATCTCATGACGGCCGTGGTGCTCGGCCGGATGCGCGGCCGGTTCGGTCTTGTCCGGTTCCGTCGTGTCCGGTTCGGTGTTGTCCGGTTCCGTCGTGTCCGGGTCGGTGTCCTTGCCGGTGTCTTTCGGGGACTCGGGGTCGCTCATGTCACGCGCCGAACAACCGTCGCCGCAGCGCGGCGGCATTGCCGAAGATCCGGATGCCCAGGACCACGATGATCGCCGTGGACAACTGGGTGCCGACACCGAGTTGATCGCCGACGTAGACGATCAACGCCGCCACCAAGACGTTGAACACGAATGACACCACGAACACCTTGGCGTCGAAAATCCGCTCCAGATAGGCCCGCAGGCCCCCGAACACGGCATCCAGCGCTGCCACCACCGCGATCGGCAGGTACGGCTCGACGAACTCCGGAACGCTGGGGTGGAACACCAATCCCAGCACGATCCCGATGACGAGCGCGACGATCCCGATCATCTAACGGTCAATCCTGTGCACGTCAGGTCTATCCAATCCGTTTGGCGAAGTTGACATCTCGTACCGACACCGGGGGAACGGTCAGACCGTCACCCACGCTCACGTTCACCCCGGCTCCATAGGAAATCTCCAACAGCCGCAGCCGGTGCAGGCCCGGAGAGCGTTCGAAGGCATCGGCCATTCCCTTCGGTGGTCCGATGGCCACAATGACATATGGGCTCGTGATCGGCTGATTGTCGACCAGAATTCCGCCGCCGGCCTGCCGGATCGTGACCCCGGCGCCCACCCGCACGCCGCCCACCGAAACCGCCTCTGCGCCACTGGCCCACAGCGAATTGACCACGAGTTGCAGATCGCGGTCGAGGATGACCTGCTGGCCGCCGGCAACCCGCTGTTTCGACACATCGCTGAGATCCTTGGACATGCCCGGATCGGTGACCGTGACGGTCAGCCCCGGACCGATCATCCCGACGGCCGCCGCCTCGATGTTCGCGGTGTCGAGGTCACCGAGCAACTGCTGGCCGTTCTCGTCCATACCGAGGCGGGTGCGACGTTCGGAGTCCACCTGATCGACCAAGGCGTCGCGCGCGGCGGCGGCCTGGTCGGCACTGAGCGCAGCCGCGCGCACCCGCCCGGCCATGGTGTGCTGGGCCTCGCGGGCGGCCGGGGCCGCGGTCTGCGCCTGCCCGGCCGCCACCGCGAACACCGTGGCGATGGCCGCTGCGCCCACCACCAGCCACCCGAGGTCGACCAGCCGCCGACGGGGCCGGTCATCGGCTTCGCGAGCCGCGGCGGCCGCGGCATAGCCGGGATCGAGGTGCTCGGACAGCAGCGACCGCAACAGTGAGGGCACCGGAATCCGTTTGGGCGCGTCGGCTTCATGATGATTGAGCCCGGCACCGGACTCGTAGCCGCCCAGCGTGCTCATGACCGGACCGTGGGAAGTTGTCGCACCACCATCGTCACCTGGATCAGGTAGAGCACGGCCGACCACAGATACAACGCCAGCCCCCAGAGCAGGAACGCCCAACCGCAGGCCAGCACCACCCGGCTCCACAGTGCTGGATCTTGGGCCTCCGCCGTCCCGAGCAGCACCAGCGGAAAACCGGACATCAACGCGAACGTGGCGGCCTTGCCCAGGTAGGTCACCGGCAGTGCGGTCAGCCCGCGACGGCGCAGCACCGGCAGCGTCGCGGCCAGCACTGCATCCCGTCCGAGCAGGGTCAGCACCAACCACCACGGCACCGTGCCGTACAGGGCCAGCGCCAGCGGGACGATGACCATGTAGATGCGGTCGACGAGCGGATCGAGCAGCTCACCCAGCCGCGATGACTGGTTGGCCACCAGCCGGGCGATCTTGCCGTCGGCCCAGTCGGAGAAGCCGCTGAACATCAGGATGGCCACGGCCCACACGTTGGCGTGCGCGCCGAACAACAGCCACAGGAACACCGGCACCAGCACCAGGCGCAGCACACTGAGCACATTCGGCACCGTCAGCACCCGGTCGCGCGCGGCAATCGGCGCGTGTTCCATGCCTAGAACTTAGCGGAACACCCCTGGCAGGCTCAGCGCCGACATGGTGTCGTCGTTGAGTGGGTTGTCGTGCACCATGTAGGTCCACGTCGAGGTCGGGCGCGCGAGTTTGGACAGATCGATGCCCGGCTCGTCCTCGATGGAGTCGGCCGTCTCGAACGTCTGTTGGGCGGCCTCGATGGCGTCGGCGGCCAGCGAGGCGAACGCATCCACGGCCATCCGGTGGAACTCGTCGAGCGGGTTCTGCCGGCCCAGCGCCCGCAGGTGGATGCTCTCGCGGATGTCGGCCAGGAACGCCAGGTGGTCACACCAACCACGGTCGAGGTGGTACAGCATGATCAGCCGGCAGATCTTCGTCAGCTTCTCCTCTGCGTCCTCCCCCAGCTCCTCAGCGAGCTTGGCATACCGCTCCGGCGAGCGCTCCTCGAGCTCGCGGCGCGCGGTGTCGGTGCGCAACAACGTCTCGCGGCGGTCGACGATGATCGCGCGCTGTTGGGCGATCAGCTGGTTGTAGCGCCAGGTGTTGGCGTGCACGTCGAGCAGCCGGCCCTCGGCGACGCGCTGGGCGTGGTCGAGCAGACCCGCGGCCTTGGGCGCGATGATGCGGCCGTCCTCGTCGGTCTCGGTGGGCAGCTTGGAGTCATCGAGATGGGCGGCGACCACCTCGTCCTCCCAGCTGGAGAAGAACACCGAGGAACCCGGGTCGCCCTGGCGTCCGGCACGGCCCCGCAACTGGTTGTCCAGGCGTTCGGTCTGATGCCGACCCGTGCCCACCACGTGCAGGCCGCCGAGCTCGGCGACCTTGTCCTTGTCCTCCGAGTCGTCACCCACATCGGAGCCGCCCAGCCGGATATCGGTACCGCGACCGGCCATCTGGGTGGACACCGTGACCGAACCCAGCTTGCCCGCCTCGGCGATCACGGCGGCCTCTTCGGCGTCGTTCTTGGCGTTGAGCACCACCGCCGGCACGCCGGCCTTGACCAGCCTGCGGTGCAGGTCTTCGGACTCGGCCACGTCGTGGGTGCCGACGAGCACCGGCTGGCCGGTGGCGTGCACCTCGGCGATGTGCTCGACGATGGCGTGGTTCTTGGCCGCCTCGGTGAGGTACACCCGGTCGGTCTCGTCCTCGCGGATGTTGGGCTTGTTCGGCGGGATCGGCGACACCCCGAGTTTGTAGAACTGGCGCAGCTGCTCACCGGCGGCCAGGGCGGTGCCGGTCATGCCGCACACCGTCGGGTAGCGGTTGACCAACGCCTGCACCGTGATGGTGTCGAGCACCTCACCGGTTTCGGTCGTCTCGATGCCCTCCTTGGCCTCGACCGCGGCCTGCAGACCGTCGGGCCAGCGCTGCAGCGAGGCGATGCGCCCGCGTGAGGAATTGATGAGGTGGACGGCGCCGTCCCGGACGATGTAGTGCACGTCGCGTTGCAGCAGCACCTGCGCGTGCAGGGCGACGTTGATCTCGGTGAGCGTGGTGGCGACATGCTCTTCTGAGTACAGGTCGATGTTCCCCAGCCGGGCTTCCAGCTTGCGCGCCCCCGCCTCGGTGAGGTGCACGTTGCGGTTGTCGTCGTCGGTGTCATAGTCCGCACCCGCGGTCAGCTCACCGACCATCCGGATCACCTCGACCCGTGGCTGTTCGCGGTGGCTGGTGCCGGCCAGCACCAGCGGCACCAGCGCCTCGTCCACGAGCACCGAATCGGCCTCGTCGATGAGTGCCACGTCGGGGTTGGGCGACACCAGATCGGCGACATCGGTGACCAGCTGATCGCGCAGCACATCGAAGCCGATCTCGTTGACCGAGGCGTAGGTGACATCACACTCGTAGGCCTCGCGACGTTCGGCGGCCGTGGAATCGGCGGTGATCCACCCGACCGTCAGCCCCAGCGCCTCCAGCAGCGGGCTCATCCATTCGGCGTCGCGGCGGGCCAGATAGTCGTTGATGGTGATCACGTGCACATGCCGGCCGCCGATCGCGTAGCCGGCCGCGGCGATCGCCCCGGCCAGGGTCTTGCCCTCACCGGTGGCCATCTCCACGACGTCACCGGCCAGCATGCGCAGCGCCGCGAGCAGCTGTACATCAAAGGGCCGCAGAGACGTCGTTCTTTCGGCGGCCTCACGCGCCAGCGCCAGGAACTGCGGCATGTCCGCCGAAGCCGCCAGATCCTGCAGTTCGAGCAGCTTGGCAGCCTTGGTGAGCTGCTCGTCATCGAGCTTGGCAGCCTTGTCTTCGAATGCGGCTGCACCCTTGACCTCGGAGAGGGACCGAGCCTGATTGCGCTCGGTGCTGGCCCCCAGCATCTTCCAGAACTTGCTGCTCAAGCGGCCCGGTTTGGCGGTGGACGTCTTCGGCACATGTTCACGGTACGCGGACGCGCCGACTGGCCCCGAGCGTGACCCCGAACCGGATCGGCGCAGCGCGCCGGGGAGGACGTCCCACCCCGCTGCGGCCGGTTGTGGAGGGTACTTTTCCCGCATGGAGATGTTCAGCCCGACACTCGACTGGAGCACCGAGCTGCAGACGTCGCTGGTCTGGATCGCCAAAGGGTGGTTGATCGCGGCGGTGTCCACCATGGTGATCCTGTTCCTGCTCGCCCGGTTCACCACGTGGGGCAGCCAATTCTGGCGCGTCACGGGCGGATACTTCACCGGAGCCGGGAGCATCAAGGTGTGGCTGTGGCTGGCGGCGTTGCTGCTGTCGGTGATCACCAGCGTCCGCCTGTCCGTGCTGTTCAGTTTCTACGGCAACGATCTGATGACCAGCTTTCAGGTCATCGCGGCCGGCCTGGGCAACGGTAACGAGGCCGTGCGGCAATCGGGCAAGGACGGCTTCTGGTTGGCGATGACGGTGTTCGTCATCCTGGCGATCCTCAATGTTGCGCAGATCATGATCGACCTGTTCATGACTCAGCGGTTCATGCTGGCCTGGAGGAAGTGGCTGACCGACGATCTCACCGGGGACTGGCTCGACGGCAAGGCCTACTACCGGTCCAGGTTCATCGACGACACGATCGACAACCCCGACCAACGTATCCAGGCGGACATCGACATCTTCACCGCCGGTGTCGGTCCGCTGCCCAACACGCCGAACAACACCTCCACCGCCACGTTGCTGTTCGGCGCCATCAGCGCCATCGCCTCGATGATTTCGTTCACCGCGATTCTGTGGAATCTCTCGGGCGAGATCACCCTGCCCCTGGTGGGAATCGACCTGCCCCGGGCGATCTTCTGGATCGGAATCGTCTACGTTCTGTTCGCCAGCGTCATCGCGTTCTGGATCGGCCGGCCGATCATCACGCTGTCGTTCAACAACGAGAAGTACAACGCGGCGTTCCGCTACGCACTGGTGCGGCTGCGTGACGCATCCGAGGCGGTCGCCTTCTACCGGGGCGAGATCGCCGAACGCACCGGGCTGCGCCGATTGTTCACACCGGTCGTGGAGAACTACAAGAAATACGTCAATCGGATGACGGGCTTCCTGGGATGGAACCTGTCGGTGAGCCAGGCCCAGGAGCCCCTCCCCTACCTTGTGCAGTTTCCGCGGTTCTTCAGCGGAGAGATCACGCTGGGCGCGCTCACCCAAACGGCGACCGCCTTCCGCGAGATTCTGACCGGCTTGTCGTTCTTCCGAAACGCCTACGACAACTTCGCCGGGTATCGGGCCGCGATCATGCGTCTGCACGGCTTGGTCGTCGCCAACGAAGAGGGCCGGGCGCTGCCCGAGGTCACCACCACACCGTGTGAGGACGGCACGGTACAGCTCACCGACGTCGAGGTCCGCACCCCTGACGGCAGGCAGCTCATCAACCCGCTCGACCTGCACCTGCAGGTCGGCGACACCCTGGTGATCACCGGCCCGTCCGGCAGCGGCAAGACCACGCTGCTGCGCAGCCTCGCCGAACTGTGGCCGTTCACGTCGGGAACACTCACCCGCCCGTGCGGCGCCAACGAAACGATGTTCTTGTCGCAGTTGCCCTATGTCCCGCTCGGTGACCTGCGCGCCGTGGTGACCTACCCCAGCGAAGAGGGCTCGGTCGACGACGAGACGCTCAAGCGGACTCTCGACGAGGTCGCCCTGGCGCACCTGGTCGGCCGGCTCGACGAAGTCCAGGACTGGGCCAAGGTGCTCTCTCCCGGTGAGCAGCAACGGATTGCGTTCGCCCGGATCCTGCTCGTCAAACCCAAGGTGGTGTTCCTCGACGAGTCCACATCGGCGCTCGACGAGGGTCTCGAGTTCATGCTCTATCAGCGGGTGCGCACGGATCTGCCCGACACCATCCTGGTCAGTGTCAGCCACCGCACGACCGTCGAGCAGCACCACACCCACGAACTCGAGTTGCTCGGTGACGGCGAATGGCGGCTGGGTCGTGTCGAAGACGAAGACGATCTGATCAAGCAACCGTGAGCGCCCGTTCCCGGTAACTTCGGCGGCTATGGAGATGTTCACCCAGTCACTGGACTGGGGCAACGAGATCCTGGCCTCGCTGTTCTGGGTCGCCAAGGCCTGGGTGATCGGGGCGTTCATCCTGGTCGCGACGCTCGCCGTGCTGGCTCTGGCCACCACGTGGGGCCGCCAGTTCTGGCGGGTCTCCGGAGGATATTTCTTTGGGCGCCAGAGCATTCCGGTGTGGGGACTGCTCGCGGTGTTGCTGTTGTCGGTGATGGTCTCGGTGCGCATGGACGTGCTGTTCAGCTATTACCTCAACGACCAGACCACGGCGCTGCAGGTGGCGTTCTCGGGTGCCGGCTCGGGCAATGAGGCGGTGCGCCGCTCCGGAATCGACGGCTTCTGGCGCTCGATCCTGATCTTCGGGCTGTTGATAACGGCGGATATCACCCGCACCCTGCTCGACCTGTATCTCATGCAGTACTTCATCGTTCGGTGGCGGGTGTGGCTCACCCACCGGCTCACCGGCGACTGGTTGGACGAACGGGCCTATTACCGCGGACGGTTCATCGGCGGCTTCGGCGGCACCCCGATCGACAACCCGGATCAGCGCATCCAACAGGACATCGACGTGTTCACCACCGGCACCGGGCCCGAGACCAATACGCCCACCGTCGCAACGGCGCAGACGCTGCTGTTCGGGTCGGTGTACGCGATCGTGTCGGTGGTCGCCTTCACGCCGATCCTGTGGAATCTGGCCGGCCCGTTGACGATCCTGGGCGTGACGGTGCCCAAGGCGTTGTTCTGGATCGCGCTGCTGTGGGTGGCGGTCACGACGGTGGTGGCGTTCTGGATCGGCCGGCCGATCATCGGCTTGACGTTCCGGAACTCGTTGACCAACGCGGCTTTCCGGTATGCGCTCGTGCGCGTTCGTGACGGTGCCGAGGCGGTCGGTTTCTATCACGGCGAACGTAGTGAACGGGGCACCCTGGCCACCCGGTTCGCCGCGGTGATCGCGAACTACCGCAGGCTGGTGTTGCGGGGCGTCGCGTTCCTCGGCTGGAACAGGTCCATCAACCAGATCATCGACCCGCTGCCGCTGATCATCCAGGCGCCCCGGCTGTTCGCCGGTCAGCTCACCTACGGCGACGTGCTGCAGTCGGCGAGCGCCTTCAACCGGGTGCAGAGTTCCCTGAGTTTCTTTCGTGCGGTGTACGACGCGTTCGCCGGCTACCGGGCGGCCGTCATCCGGCTCGACGGTCTGGTCACCGCCAACGAACAGGCAAGGGCGCTACCGTGTTTGGACACCGGGACGAGCGACAACGGCGGGGTGGAGCTCCAGGGCGTCGAGGTGCGATCACCGTCGGGCGAGCTGCTTCTCGACGGACTCGACATGCAACTGGCCCCCGGGGAGTCGTTGGTGATCACCGGCCCGTCCGGTACCGGGAAGACGACGCTGCTGCGCAGCCTGGCCAGACTGTGGCCATACGGCTCAGGTACGGTGCGCTATCCGGAACAGGGCGAGGTGATGTTCCTGTCCCAGCTCCCCTACGCCCCGCTCGGCGACTTGCGAACGGTGGTCTGCTATCCCGCACCGGCAGGCACCTACAGCGACGACGAGATCCGCGCGGCACTGGAGGCGGTGGCCCTCGGGAACCTGACCTGCCGGCTGGACGAGGACGCCGACTGGGCGAAAGTGCTCTCTCCCGGCGAGCAACAGCGCATCGCGTTCGCCCGCGTCCTGCTGGCCGCGCCGGCCGCGGTGTTCCTCGACGAGGCCACCTCGGCGCTCGACGCCGGCCAGCAGTACGCCCTCTACACCACGCTGCGGACTCGGCTACCGGACTGCATCGTGGTCAGTATCAGTCACCGCGACAGCGTGAACCGGCTGCACGACCGTCGCCTCGAGCTCCTCGGCGACGGCCGCTGGCGGCTCACCCAACCGGTTTAGCGCGCCGCGGCGTGGGTGCCGGCGCGACGGCCGAAGAACGAGCCCTCGCCCAGCTGCACGCCGCTGGCGTATCCCTGGCCGTCCTGGGCGATGTTCGATGCGCAGGCACCCGCCGCATACAAGCCGGGAACCACGCTGCCGTCCTCACGCAGCACCTCGCCGTCGATCGACACGGTCAACCCGCCCATGGTGAAACCGGAGTACATCGCGATGCCGAGAGACAGGTCGAACGCCGCCCACGGCCCCTTGTCCTGCACCGCAACGTAATCGGACTGCTTGTGAAAGTCCGGGTCGACGCCGTCGGCGGCATTCTTGTTGTAGCGGTCCAGGGTTGCGGCCAGGTTTCCGGCCGGAATTCCCAGTGCCTCTTCGGCTTCGGCGATCGTCTCGTAACCGTCGATGAACTTGATCAGCGGCATGGCCGGCATCTCCATGTGTTCCTCGTCGACGATGAGGTACGCCTGCTGGTCGGGCTGCTGCAGGACGAACGCCGAGGTGCGCGAGTGGTAGGAATCCTCGGCCACGAAGCGTTGACCCTGATTGTTGACGATGACCCCGGTCAACAGGATCTCCGGCGGATACGCCGCGGCGGTGATGAACAGCTGGTCCATGCCGTTGGCCGCGCCGCCGGCCGAGACACCCATTCGGATGCCCAACCCGTCGTCGTTCGGGTTGCCCAGGATGTAGGGCTCGACCTCGCCATGGTGCTTGGTGCGACGCTTCTTGCCCAGCGCCGGCGTGTATTCGGCGACCATCTCGGGGTTCATCGCGAAGCCGCCGGCCGTGATGATGACGGATTTTGCCCTGACACAACCGGTTTCACCGAAGTGCTTCCACTTCACCCCGACCACGGCTTTGTCCGGGCCATCGTCGACGATCAGGTTGGTGGCACCCATCTCGTAGCGGATCTCCACACCCAGCGTCTCGGCCCGCTTCAGCAGGAGATCGATCACCATGGCCGCCCCGCCCAACTCGCCGGGCACCGGCACCGAGTGTCCGCGGGGAGCCGGCTTGGCCTGCTCGATGAACGGCCACACCTTCTCATTGCCGGTGTAGGACAGTCCCTCGGTACCCGGCGGGACAACCACCTTGCCCGGGTAGTAGCTGCGTTCGAACTGAAAGCCCAGCGCCTCAAGCCAATTGAAATGCTCGACACTTCCGTCGCAGTAAGCCCGGATCTTGTCCAGGTCGGGTTCGCGCGATACCGCGACCAGGTACTTGTACATCTCCTCAGCGGTGTCAGGGTGACCGGTGGCCTCCTGCACCGCGGTTCCCCCGCCGAGATAGAAGTGCCCGCCGGCCATCGCGGTAGTGCCGCCGGCCGCCGCAGCCTTCTCCAACACCAGAACCCTGGCCCCGGCCGCAGCGGCGCTCACTGCCGCGCAGCCTCCGGCGATGCCGAAGCCGATCACCACGACGTCGAATTCGTCGGACCACGATGCGACATCCGCAGCCGCTAATACCTCGGGGACCTCGGGGATTTCCTTCACTGCTGCTCCTGTTTCACATAGTCGAAGAACGCCCGGATCTCGGGCGGGATATAAGCGATTTCCAGATACGGCACCCCGGCCGCGGCCGCCGACACGTAGGCGAAGGTCATCCCGCCGGGCATCTCCCCTCGGCACACCACCGGTGACCCGTCGGTTTCGGCGTCGCGCAGCTTCGCCTCGAAGGCGCCGGAATCCTCGGCCTCGATGCAGATGTGGTGCAGCCCCGGTCCGTGCTGCTCGAGGAACTCGGTATACACGCCTTGTCCGCGTACCGGCGAGATGAGTTCCAATTGGGTGTCGCCGGCGTAGCTCAGCGAGATGTCGGCGACGAAGTCGGCGGGGCGGCCACGGTAACTACAGGTTTCGGGGGCAAAGTGCACCTCGGGCATCCGCACCCACCGCCGGGCCCCCAGCAGGGTGCTCAACGCACGTTCGGTGGCGTCGAGGTCCGCGGTCACCCAGGCAATCTGGACAGGTGTCTGGTCAGGCATCGCGATCAGAATATCGCCCGCCGGACGCAATGGCTAGAACGTGTTCTAGTTCGGTGTTTCGCCCGGTCAGGGCGGCCCGCCGAACAGGTTGGAGACCTGACCGGCGGCGGGGGCACCCGCGCCGCGGGCCTGCCCGCTGGCGTTCTGCCACGACACTGCCGCCGGATAGTTGCCCCACGTGCTGTTGAACATCCCGACGATGGCGGCGCGCCCGTCGGGCGTGATGACGTAGACCGGGCCGCCGGAGTCGCCCTTCTGGCTGACGATGCCGTTGGCCATGGTGAACCACCCGTTGTTGACCGCCTGAATGGTGCCGCAGGTCTCGCCGGTGACCACCCCGAAGTGACACACCGGAGCGCCCGGCGACGGCTGGAAGGCCGGGTCTTCGACCAGCATGCGCCCGCCCGGCAGGACGTTGTTGACCGCGACGTCACCGGCCAACTGGATGGTCTCCCAATCGGAGATCATGTGGTTCGTGTCGACGGTGGCGCCATCGGGCGTGTTGTCCTGATAGGCGCCCATGTGGCCGATGAAGTTTCCGTCCCGGTCACCGACCCGACCATCGGCTCGGCAGTGCCCGGCGGTGAACCCGACGCGGCTCAACGGATCCACGAAGCCGAGCGTGCAAACGTTGGTGCCCTGGCGGATTTCCATCCCGGGGTACACCAGCGATCCCGCGGCGGCCGCCGGGGTCGGCACCGTCAAAACTGCGGCGATCGGGGCCGCAGCCAGCACCCGCATCGCATTACCAATCCTCCAGTACACGGCCGGCCCTCCCGATCGGCGGATGTGGGTGAAGTCACCCTACCGATATCAATATCGGCGGGCGGGCAACTTCGTTACCGGGAGTACCCAGTTCCGCAACCCGAAACGACGCGCAAACCGAAACGACGATGGCCCGGACCAAAGGGGCCGGGCCATCGAGGTACAACAGGTCAGGGAATCGTCAAGACCTGGCCAGGGTGAATCAGGTCAGGGTTGGCGATGCCGCTGGCATCGGCGATCTGCTGGTACTTGCTGCCGTCACCGTAGAACCGCTCGGCGATCGCCCACAGGGTGTCGCCGGAAACCACCGTGTAGGTACGGGGCTCGGGCGCCGGCGGGGGTGGCGGCGGCGCGGCCGGCTCGGGTGCGGCGGCCGGTGCGGGCTCTTCGACAGCGGCCGGGGCCACCTCGGGCTCGGGCGCGGCGGCCTCGGGGGCCGGTGGCGGCGGCTCGGTGGTGTCGGTCTTGGACGACCAGGCCGGCCCGTCCGCGGCGTACAGCACCAGATTCCGGTCGTCCTGGAGAACCAGTTTGACGTCCTTCTTGCCCTTGGTGTCGGTGTGCCACACCGGCTTCTCGGGGGTGTACAGCACGAAGTTGCCGTCGGTCTGCACCTCGGCGCGCACCACGTCCTGGCCGTTGGTGGAAGTTGACCAGACCGCTTTGTCACGTGCGTACAACACGAGGTTGCCGTCATCCTGCAACGTCAACGTGTACGCGCCGTTGTTCGAGGTGATCGATCCCCCCTTCTCCAGCTTCTGCCCTTCGGTCAGTGTGTCTCCCACGCAATAACCCCTTTCGTGACCAAGTTCCGGATTGTGCACCCGGTTCGGTCGAGCTTACTGATGTGCGGTTTGCTTTGGTGCCATTCGGCTCGGCTCGAATTCAAACGTCTGGCCAACATCACCCGAACCAGGCGGCGGCGATCACGAATCGAAGCCCCGCCCCAGGCGATTCCCATGGCGGCCAACGGCTCTGGCGGAAACGGCAGGGACCGCTCGCGCACTCTCTGCAGGGTGCACCGATCGAAGCGGTGTCGCGACGGGGGGACGCGCTATCGAACCGGCTGAGCGTCGGCGACCTGTGCGGGCTGCCAACCTGGTGGACCGAAGACGTAGCCCAGCCGGTCGCGCAGCCGACGCGCCCGCCGCACGTCCCGGGCGATCGCCACATATTCGTGAGTCTGCAGCGTCCAAAGGTTGAACGTGTCCACCGGCTTCGTCAGCCCATAGCGCGGTCGGAACACCTCGGGCTGGAACGTGCCGAACATCCGGTCCCAGATGATCAGGATCCCGCCGTAGTTGCGGTCCAGGTACAACTCGTCACAGCCATGGTGCACACGGTGATGCGACGGGGTGTTGAAGATGAACTCGATTGGCCGCCAGAGCTTTCCGACCCGCTCGGTATGCACCCAGAACTGATAGACCAGGCTCACCGAGAAGCTGAAGAACACCAGCCAGGGCGGGACGCCCAACAGCGGCAAGGGAATCCAGGCCAGGATCTCGCCGCTGTTGTTCCACTTCTGGCGTAGCGCGGTGGCGAAGTTGTAGTACTCGCTGGAGTGGTGGGCCTGGTGCGTGGCCCAGATCAACCGCACCCGGTGGGCAATCCGGTGGTAGGTGTAGTACAGCAGATCCACCCCGACGAGGGCGATCAACCAGGTGTACCAGCGGTCGGCGGGCAGATGCCATGGCGCCACATACGCGTAGATGGCGGCATAGCCCAACAATCCCAGCAGTTTCCAGGCCGACATGGTCGCCATCGACACCAAGCCCATCGAAATGCTGGTCCATGCGTCGCGCGCGTGGAACGACCCAGCGGGGGCTCGTTGCGCCTCGACGTGTTCGAGACGACGCGCCGCGGTCCATTCCACCGCCAGCAGCAGGAGGAAGAACGGGATGGCGAAGACCACCGGATCCCGCATCGGTTCGGGCAGAAAGTCCAGGATGGACCGGATCATTTCCATGGCAGTTTCTTTTGTCTCGGCGGATCAGCGGATTCGTGCTATCGGAAGTTGAGGATGCGGCTTCCCCAGGCCGTGTGTAGATGACGGTCCAGGTCGGCGACGGTTTTGTCCTGTTTGTCTATCACCAGCGTGGCGCGGTCCTCGCGGCGGTACGGCCGCCACACCGGTTCCCCGGCGGCGCCGACGGGCTCGCCCGTGCCGGCGAAGTTGACCCACCGCCGACGCACCCGGCGGGACACGCCTCGCCCATGCTTGAGCCCGCCCAGTTTGAACGTCGGGTCCTTGGGCCCGGCGACCAGATTGCCCCACACGTACGGCAGCTCGGTGGCGTGGGCAGCGCCGAGCCGCAGCAGCCGCAGCATCGGGGTCGTGAAATCGAAGCGGTACAGGTAAACCGGTGCCACCGCGCTGTGCCCATCGGCGAACCACAGGGTCGGCATCCGAAAACCGATGTCGCGCGCCACGCCCAGGCCGATCGCCTTGGGCCGCAGGCCGGCGTACGCCGCGGCGACCTGTGCTTCGGTCGGCAACTGCAGCCCCGGCTGCTCGTCGGCGATCGCGGCGAACATGGTTCGCAGCGACTCGGGCGTGATCGGCATCAGGGGTGACTTCATCCAACGGAACACGGTGGCCTCGTGCTCGTTGGTGCCGATGATCAGCGGCACCGGGTGGCTGCGACCGTCCCGGGCGGCTGCCACCGGATAGTCCGGGACCAGATCGCCGTCGACGATGGGCGCGAAGGCCAGCAGGCCCGGCGACTGGTTGGGAACCGCGTCGTACACCTCTTTGGCCACGGCCAGCAGCCTGGGCACCGGCACTTCCGAGAGCTGCGCGACCTCGTCGCGCCCGATGCCCAGCCGATCCAGGACCTGGGCGGTGACCGCCCTGGCGCGCTCGGTGTCGTAGACCGATGTCGCCGGGGAACTCTGCGCGATGGCGGCGCTGAACAGCCCCTCGGCGGCCGGGCTGGTGAGCAGCGTGGTGATGATGCCGCCGCCGGCCGACTCGCCGAACAGGGTCACCCGGTTCGGGTCACCGCCGAACGCCGCGATGTTGTCACGTACCCACTGCAGCGCAAACAGCACGTCGCGCAATCCCGGGTTGGTGTCGAACCGCAGCCCCTTGGCACCCGGGTGCCCGTTGAACTCCGAGAGGTCGAGGAAACCGAAGGGACCCAGCCGATAGTTGACGGTGACCACCACGATGTCGCCCTCGCCCGCCAGCACCGCACCGTCGTAGAGCGGCTGGCTTCCCGAGCCGAGTACGTAGGCGCCACCGTGGATCCAGACCATCACCGGCTTGGCGTCGCCGGCCTCGGTCCCACTGGGTGCCCAGACGTTCAGGACGAGGCTGTCCTCGCCCTGCCGGCCGCCCAGGTCGATTGGCAGACGCGGGTCGGTGATCTGCGGGCAGACCGGCCCGGCGCCGGTCGCGTCGACGACCTCCTGCCGGCGTGGCGGCGGTTGCGGTGCGCGCCACCGCAACTCGGCGACCGGGGCCGCGGCGTAGCGAATGCCTATCCACCGCTTGGTCGTTCCGTCGTCGGTCCCGCGAACCGGGCCGTACCCGGTCTCGATGACCGGCGCACCGGCGTTGGTCGGATCGGGCATCGGGACTCCTGGGCAAAGCTGGACGGGCTCCCCCACCGTACCCACCGGCGTGACGGGAGATAAGTTTGTCCGGTGCGGACATGGGCGTTGTTGATCACGGCCGTCGTCACCGAAGTCACCGCCACCCTGTCGCTGCGCGCATCCCAGGACCATGCGGCCTGGCTGGTTCTGGTGGTGTCCGGTTACGCGGCGGCGTTCGTGTTGCTGACGCTGGTCCTGCGGGCGGGCATGCCCGTCGGCGTCGCGTACGGAATCTGGGGCGCGCTGGGCACCGCGGCAACCGCGGCGCTGGCCGCGGTGTTGTTCGGCGATCCGTTCACCTGGCCGATCATCGCCGGGATCGGGTTGATCGTCGCCGGCGTCCTGCTCGTCGAGCTGGGATCACACCCGCGTGGAGCCGAATCGTGATGTGGCTGGCCCTGTCTGGGGCGATCGTGGTGGAGGTGCTCGCAACGCTCGCGCTGCGCGCCTCGGACGGGTTCCGCCGTAAGGCCTGGATCGCACCGGTGGTGACCGGTTACGTCACGTCGTTCTATCTGCTGTGGCTGTCGCTGTCGCTGGGTGTGCCGGTGGGCATCGCCTACGGCATCTGGACCGCGTGCGGCGTCGCGCTGGTCGCCGTCATCGCCCGCTTCCTGTTCGCCGAACCGTTGACCCCACTGATGATGCTCGGCGTCGCATTAATCGTGTCGGGCGTCTTCACGATCGAGTTGGCCGGCGTCGGGACGTAGACCAGGTGCCGAGACCCGTCGGCCCGGTAACACCCCGGCCAGCAGGATGGCCACGATCCCGGCCAGCGGCACGACCAGCAGGCCGGCCCGCAATCCGGCGGCGTCGGCGACGAATCCGACGAGCAGTGGCGCACCGAAGAAACCGACCCGCATCAGCCAGGTGACCACGGTCAAGCCGGTGCCTGGCCGCAGACCGGGCAGCTGGTCGGCCGCATGCATGGCGGCCGGGACCAGGGTGGCCACCCCGAGACCGGCCAGCGCGAAGCCGGCGATCGTGAGGCCGATGCTCGGGAACGCGAGCGCGGTTCCCATCCCGACCGCGGTGATCACGCCGCCCGCCCGCACCACGGCGGCTTCGCCGAAGCGGTCGACCAGCCGGTCCCCGGTGAGCCGGCCCACGAACATGAACCCGACGAGCGCGATGTACCCGAAAACCGCCAGTGCCGGCGGTGCGTGCAGAAAGTCGCGCAAATACAAGGTGGCCCAGCTACTTCCGGAATCTTCGACCGTGGCACCGGCGATCGCGATCGACACCAGGGCCAGCAGCACCAGGTACACCCGCGGGCCGGCGCTGGTTCCGAGCGGCGCGTGCGCCGCCGGGTGGTCATCATGGTCGGGGCCGGGCAGCAGATAGCGGTAGGCGACCAGGGCCACCGCACTCAGCAGGGCGGCGATCACCGCAAGATGGAGGCTGCGCGGCACGCCGAGGGCGATGGCGCCGGCACCGGTGAGTCCGCCCAGGATCGCCCCGGCGGCCCACACCGCGTGCAGCGAATTGATGATCGAGCGGCCGTGTTCACGCTGCAGGCGCAGGCCGTGGGCATTCTGCGCCACATCGACCACCGAGTCGCAGGCCCCGGCCAGAAACAGGGCCGCGGCCAGCATCAGCGGTGTGCTCGACAATCCTGCTGCCACGATGAAGGACCCGAGGGCCACCGTGCCGATGACGGCGACCCGGGCACTGCGGAACCGCCGGATCAATGCTGCCGCAGTCAGTCCGGCAACCAGCGCCCCGCCGGAGAACGAGGCGACGGCGGCACCGTACACCGCATTGCTGAGGTGCAGGTCGGTCTTGATCTCCGGATAGCGCGGCAGCAGGTTGGCGAAGATCGCCCCGTTGGTGAGAAACAGCGCGCCGACGGCGATCCGCGCCCGGCGCAGGTCGACAGCGCCACGCTGATGCGGAGCCGAACTTCGTGCCATCGAGTCGACCCTACCGACGCCGTCGCCTGACACGATCGGCCCTTGGGCCGCAAGATTGAGACCATGACCGCACTCTCCCCAGCCCTGCTGGAGTTGGCCGGCCGCTACGGCGTGGCCGCGGAGTTCGAAGACTGGACCGGCCGGCGCACCGCTGTCAGCGAGTCGACACTGGTGGCCGTGCTCGACGCGCTGGGCGTGCCGGCCGGCACCGAACAGCAGCGTGCCGATGCGCTGGCCGCCCATGACCGGCAGTACTGGCAGCGCGCCCTGCCGCCGATCGTGCTCGGCCGGTCCGGGGTGGCGTCGAGGTTCTGGGTCCACGTCACCCACGGAGATCCGGCCGACGTCGCACTGTTGCTCGAGGACGGCACCGAACGAACCGGGCTGCGGCAACTGGAGAACAACCGTTCCCCGTACGACGCCGGGGACCGGCTGATCGGTGAGGCCACCTTCGAACTGCCCGCAGACCTACCGCTGGGCTATCACCGGCTCCGGTTGGGTCCGCCCGGCTCCCGCACCGAGACCCCGGTGGTGATCTCGCCGGGCACCCTGGCCCTGCCCGCCCGGCTGGGCCGACGGCGCGCGTGGGGGCTGGCCGTGCAGCTGTACAGCGTGCGCTCACGAAATTCCTGGGGCACAGGCGATCTCACCGACCTGACCGATCTCGCCGTGTGGTCTGCCAGCCGGCACGGCGCAAGCTTTCTCCTGGTCAACCCGCTGCACGCGGCCGCGCCGGCCGCGCCGATGGAGCCCTCCCCGTACCTGCCCACCTCACGACGCTTCGGCAATCCGCTGTACCTGCGGGTGGAGGCCATCGCAGAGTTCGCCGCGGTTCGCCATCGCCGGCGTCTCCGAGGGTTGCGGACCGCGCTCAACACACACGCCGACGGACATCCGACCATCGACCGGGACGCCGCCTGGCGGGCCAAGCGCGCAGCGCTGGAGCAGGTGTACCGGGTGCAGCGCTCGGCGGGCCGGGAGTTGGCCTACGCCGCGTTTCGCCACCGGCAGGGGCCGAGTCTGGACGATTTCGCGATCTGGTGTGCGCTGGCCGAGGAGTACGGCAACGACTGGCATGCCTGGCCGCACGCACTGCAACATCCGGGTAGCCCGGAGGTGGCCGAGTTCGCCGCGGCCAACCCGCAGGCCGTGGATTTCCATCGCTGGCTGCAGTGGGTGCTCGACGACCAGCTCACGGCGGCCCAGGCGACCGCACTGCAGGCCGGGATGGAGTTGGGCGTCATGAGTGATCTCGCGGTCGGCGTCGACCCCGACGGCGCCGACGCCTGGGCCCTCCAGGACGTGCTGGCCCTCGGCGTCACGGCGGGCGCGCCGCCGGACGAGTTCAACCAGCTCGGCCAGGATTGGTCGCAGCCGCCGTGGCGGCCGGACCGCCTCGCCGAGCAGGCCTACGAACCGTTCCGGGCGGTGGTCAACATGGCGTTGCGGCACTCCGGCGGCGTGCGTATCGACCACATCATCGGGATGTTCCGGTTGTGGTGGATTCCCAAAGGCGCCGCGCCCACCGAGGGCACCTATGTGCGCTATGACCACGAGGCGATGATCGGCATCATCGCGCTGGAGGCGCATCGGGCCGGCGCTGTCGTGGTCGGCGAGGATCTGGGCACGGTGGAACCGTGGGTGCGCGATTACCTGCACGACCGGGGCCTGTTCGGGACCTCGATCCTGTGGTTCGAGTCCCACACTTCGGGCGGGCCGCTACCCGCCGAACGGTGGCGGGAGTACTGCTTGTCCTCGGTGACCACCCATGACCTGCCGCCGACGCCGGGTTACCTGGCCGGCGCGCACGTGCGGTTGCGGGATGAACTCGGACTGCTGACCCGCCCGGCCGACGAGGAGCTGGCCGCCGACCGCGCCGCGCAGGGCGCCTGGTTCGAGGAGTTGCGCCGGGTGGGTCTGCTCGGGCCCGAAGCCGACACCGATCAGACCGTCACCGCGCTGTACCGGTACCTGGGCCGCACGCCGTCGAGACTGCTGGCACTGTCGCTGCCCGACGCGGTGGGCGACGTGCAGACCCAGAACCAACCAGGGACCACCGACGAGTACCCCAACTGGCGGATCCCGCTGACCGGCCCGGACGGGCAGCGTCTCCTGCTCGAGGACGTATTCGTCGATCCGCGGGCCGCGGCGTTGAGCGACGTCATGGCCGAGATCACCGCCCACGCCCGAGAGGCCGGTATGTAACGCGGGCGGCGTCTGCTCCGGTTTCACATTCATCAGTGCTGCGATATGTTCGCAACCGCACCCGACTGACGGAGTACACGTGAACAAGCTTGTTGCGCTCGGCGGCGGTCTGCTTGCCGCCGGTTCGATCGCCCTGGTGGCTGCCGGAACCGCCACCTCACAGCCGACCTCGACCTCGGTCAACGTCGTGGGCGAGCCGTACATGAAGGCGCTGGCGATCCTCAAGAGCCAGGGCGTCAAGGCCACCTTCGGCGGCTCGTTCGGCAGCGCTCTTCCGCAGGCCGAGTGCCTCGTCGACTCCCAGAAGGTCAACTCCAGCGGCAAGATGATCCTGATGCTGGATTGCAGTGAGGCCGCGGCCGAGCAGTCGGCCGATTCCGCCGTCCCGGGCGGTCCGCGCGTGGGCAGCAACGGCGTGACCACCGTGACGCCGACCCCGGTGGTTCCGATCGCGGGCGCGCCGGGGGCGGGCACACCACCGCCGGCCTGATCCTGCGGCGGGAATGACCGATCGAGTAACCCGGTACCGTCGTTCCCACCTAAATCCGTACACTGCTGAGAGACCACTCATTTCAGGGAGGCTCTCGATGCTGCGTCCGTTGCGGTTCGACCACGAGATCGATCCGGGCCCGGTACAGATCCAGGCCCGCAAGGTGCACTTCGATCTCGACGACATCCCGTTGCACTGGATTCCGGGGCATCCGGTGGCCTCGACCATGGTGAATTTGTTCAACGTGGTGCTGCCGATGGCCGAACACTGGTTCGTGGCGACGTTCAACGAAGCGCTGCCGTATGTGCGCGATCCCCAACTCGCCGACGACATGCGGGGTTTCATCGGGCAGGAAGCCACCCACGCCGAAACCCACGACAAGGTGCTCGACGAGTTCCTCACCGCGCACGGTGTCGATTACCAGCCGATCCTGTCGGTGGTCGAGCACATGTTCACCAAGATGCTGGCCCCGACCACCTCGACCGATCCGCGTCGCAAGCTGTCGAACCTCTGCGACCGGCTGTGGCTCATCGCGGCCATCGAGCACTACACGGCCGTGCTGGGCGACTTCGTGCTGAACTGCACGTGGCAGGACTACGACGCCGATCCGACGATGACCGATCTGTTCCGCTGGCACGGCAGCGAGGAAGTCGAGCACCGCAGCGTCGCTCACGACGTCGCGGTGTACTTCCAGGACAGCTATTACAGCCGGGTGCGGGCGATGTCGGTCGCGGCCACGGCGGTCTATCTGTTCTTCCAGCGCGGCTGTTGGGCAATGGTCAAGCGCGACCCGTCGCTCGACATCGGCTGGTGGCAGATGAACCGGATGCGCATCCGCGATTCCAAACTCGGCCTGCTGCCCAAATTCTCCCGGATGTTCGGCACCCACACCCTGACGTACTGCCGGCCCGGCTTCTCTCCGGAGGAGATGGGCTCGACCGCGCAGGCGGTCGCCTATCTGGCCAGTTCCCCCGCGGCGCGGGCCGCCCATCTGTGACGGGCCGCGGTATGCCGCTGTTGTCGCGCTATCGTCAACTGCCGCCGAGTATGTCGGGGCGGTTCCGGCACGATCCGATGCTCGGTCTGGCCGAGGTGACGATCTCCACCATGTGGGCGGTCAGCCGCTATCTGCGCCGGCCCACCCCACCTCCGGAACTCGACCGCACGATCACGTTGACCGTGACCGAGCGGCAGGTGGTCGCCCACGATCAGGACGTCATCGCCCTGACACTCGCCGCTGCCGACGGTCGCCCGCTGCCGCAGTGGCACCCCGGTGCGCACATCGATTTGCACCTGGCCAGCGGGCGGATCCGCCAGTATTCGCTGTGCGGCGATCCCGCGGTGACCGACAGCTATCGAATTGCGGTGCGGCGCATACCTACTGGCGGCGGCGGTTCCGTCGAGGTGCACGACACCCTTACGGTCGGCACCCGGGTCAGCACACACGGCCCGCGTAATGCGTTCGCCCTCACGGTGCCCGGTTACGGCTCCCCCGCGCAACGGTTCCGCTTCATCGCCGGTGGGATCGGCATCACCCCGATCTTGCCGATGCTGAGCCTGGCCACCCGGCTGGGGGTTGACTGGTCGATGGTCTACGCCGGGCGCAGCCGCGACAGCCTGCCGTTCCTCGACGAGTTGGCCCGATTCGGTGACCGGATCGAGGTACGCACCGACGATGTCCACGGCCTGCCCAGTCCCGCAGACCTGCTGGGCGCTTGCCCGGACGGCACCACGGTGTACGCCTGTGGCCCGGCACCGATGTTGACCGGCGTCCGCAGTGCCCTGGTCGGCCGGGACGACGTCGAGCTGCATTTCGAAAGGTTCGCTGCGCCACCGGTTGTCGACGGCGCCGAGTTCTCGGTCACGATCGCCTCAACCGGTGCGAACGTGACGGTCGCGGCCGACGAAACACTGTTGGCCGCATTGGGACGGTCCGGGGTGAATGCCCCGTACTCCTGTCGCCAGGGGTTCTGCGGCACGTGCCGGATCCGGGCCACCGACGGGACGGTACAACACCGCGACACGTTGTTGACCGACCCGGAGCGCGACGCCGGTTATCTGTTGACGTGTGTGTCGCGGGCCGAGGCCGGGCAACGGTTGACCCTCGATCTGTGAGTCGTCAACAGGTGGGCGGGTCTCCCTCGCCATACCCGGCCAGCTGCGGCGCGGCCATCAACTGATCGAGCAGCGGGCGCTGCCCGGCGAGCAGCTTCTCCCGGGCGACTGCCACCGAAACCCAAGCGACCCGGTCGATTTCAGGAAACTCGACGAAGCGTCCGGACCCTTTCGGCAACTCCACGGTGAAGGTGTTGCTGACCGCCGCGGCCGGCTCGAAGTCCCCCTGGACCGCGAACGCCGTGACCACCTTGCCGCCGGCCTGCTTCACCGGAACCAGATCGATGCGCGGACCGGCAGGCGGCGGCGAGCCGAGTTCCTCGGCGAACTCTCGTTGCGCAGCCAGCCACGGATCCTCGCCCTCGGTGTACTCCCCCTTGGGCACCGACCAGGCCCCGGCGTCTTTGCGGGCCCAGAATGGTCCACCCGGATGGGCGATCAAGACCTCCACCCCGGTTCCGACGAAGCGGTACAGCAACACCCCGGCGCTCAGCTTGGCCACCGGATGCACGCTACGCGATGAGCCGATCACCGCGATTCGCCTCGGCCCGCCGGTGACGTACGCCACGTTGCTACAGCGCGGTGGCTCGTCTCACTTCAGACGCGGTGCCCACGTGTGACGCAGCCCTCGTCAAGGGTTTTCGGCCCGCCGGAATTTAAATTGTGAACTGCCGGTTAACCAGTAGGTAACACCTAAAAAGACCGGCGACGGCGCGTGGGCGGGGCGTCGTCGACGACCTTGACGCGACACAACAGAAGAGTGAAAGAAGGCACGAAAGATGATGAGGATCGGGTTTGCCGCGGCGTTCGCAGGCGCCGCTGCCGCGGCGGTGATCGGCTTGGCCGCACCCGCTCAGGCAGCACCGAGCGGTCCGGGCAACGCCGAGCAGACGATCAGCCAACTGCAGTCGCAGGGCTACAAGGTGATCGTCAACCACGTCGGTTCCACCCCGCTGAACAAGGCAACCGTCGTGGCTGTGCGCCCGGGTCAGACCTACAGCCGGACGGATTCGGGAAGCCCTGGCGGCGACTTGCAGACCACCGTATTGAACAAGACAGTTTACGTAGATGTGAAGTAAGCCCAAACATCGCGAAACACCAAGGAGGGGCGCCCATTTCGGGTGCCCCTCCTCGGCGTCCGGGGGAAGTGGCCGAGACGGTGCGCGCTAAAGTCGCCGACGTGCGACGTTTTTCCCGCTATGTCGCCCTGGGCGACAGCCAGACCGAAGGACTCTGGGACGGCGACGACACCGTCGGCCTGACCGGTTTCGCCGACCGGCTCGCGGCCCGCCTCGACGCGCTCTATCCGGGGCTGGGTTATGCCAATCTGGCCATCCGGGGTCACCGGATCGGCGATCTGCTGCACACCCAATTGCCGACCGCACTGTCGATGTGTCCCGACCTGGTCACCGTCTGCATCGGGATGAACGACGTGACCCGGCCGGGGCGCTCGTTCCAGCGCGCGTTGGATGACCTGGACTACCTCTACCGCACGCTGGCGGATTCCGGTGCCACGGTGGTCACCACGACGTTCCCGGACATCACCCAGATCCTGCCGGTGGGCCGACTGCTCGGGAAGCGGGTGGTCCAGATCAACGGCGTCATCAACGATGCCGCCGATCGATACGGGTTCCGCCTCGTGGATCTCTACGCGGCTCCCTCGATGCGTGAGCCGCAGACGTGGAGCGCCGACCGGGTGCACGGTTCGGCCCGGGGGCACGCATTGTTCGCCGCGGCGGCGGCCGAAGCGCTCGAATTGCCCGGCAGCGACCATGATTGGGCACTGGCCAACGAGCCGGCCCAGTTCCAGACCTTCCGGTCCCGCGCCTACTCACAGGTGTTGTGGACGCAGAACATGCTGATGCCGTGGCTATGGCGCCATCTTCGCGGCCGGTCGGGCGGTGCGGGCCACTCGCCGCGTCGGCCTGAGCTGATGTTCCTCGGCGGTTGAGCGGGCTTGAGGTCAGATGCCGGTCCAGGCGGAGTCGAGTTCCTTGGCCACGTCGATCACCTTGGCCTGCTCGGATTCCGGGCTGTCGATCTCGCCGGCCACGTGCGCGGCGATGAACCGTTTGATCTCGGCGTCCACCCCGGCCAGGATGCGCAGCACCTCCGCGCGCAGCGACGTGGAGGTGACATGGATCGAGATGTCGGACGGGCGCGGCTTCTTGACATCGAGGATCAGCAGCAGCGGCTCGGCCGCCAAAGCCGAGGCGCGCAACGCTATTTCGCCGAACACCATGAACTTGGGCCGGTCGATGCGTAGGTCGATCGTCATGTCGATCTCCAGCGGTATCCGGATGGAGAACGTGATGGTGTCACCGACGATGCGGCTGACCCGGGGCTTTTGGATCTTGACCCGCGCGGTGACCTTGGCGATCTTTCCGGGCCCCTGGGCGATGGGCCCCATTTCGAACTCGTCGCCGGCGATCGCCCCGATGGCGTCGCCGACCCGGTCCTCGGAGACGGCCACCTCGAAGAACCGACGGCCGAATTCCTCGTAGGTGATGTATGCGTGGTCAGCCATGATCCTTCTACGGTCTCATGACGGCGCCGCGGCGGGGTGCAGCCGGGCCGGAAGTTCCGCTCACATCGCCTCCGCGTAGTACCGCACCCGCGAGATCGCACGTGGCTTGCCGCCGAGTTCGGCGATCAGCACCGCGCGCCCTCCGCCGTTGTCCAGCCCGGCCACCACGCTGGATCCCGAGGCGATCAGCTTGCACCAGACGCCGCCCGCGATGCGGTCCACCAAACCCGACGTGGTCGTCGGTACGTCGTCGCCGAAGCAGATGGAGGTGCCGGTCCCGAGCCGTCGCTGTACGGCGACCGCGTCGCCCGCGCACAGGTCGTCGAGCAGTCCGGCGATCAGGCGCTTACCCGCCCGGCCCGGGCCGCCGACGCCCTTCGCGAAGCCCAGCGCTCCCGCCGGCCCCTGATTGCGCAGCAGCGCCCCGGCCAGCTTCAGGCCGACCGGCAGCGCCCCGACGCCGGCGCGAGCGAACTGTTCGATCATCGACGGCAGCTCCCAGTACGCCTGCAGTTCCGCGATGGCCGGTCCATCCGGGCCGGGGCTGACGGCGTAACGCAGGTAAGCCGGAATCCGCATGGTGACCGATGCACTCATGGCCACCTCGAGTTCCAGGTCACGGATCACCGTCGAGCCGGCGACGATGTCGGCATCGCGGTGGAACGTGATGTCGCGCGGGGCGATGAAGGTGTCGTAGAAGCGTCCGATCTCGACGCGTCCGCGGTGCGCTCGCGAACCCACCGGATCTTCGACCCGTCCGCCCGCAGCGAACAATCCCACCCACCGAAGGCGGTCGTGTGCGCCCGCTGCCTGCGGCGACAGCTCGACGGTGGCTAACAGGTCGTCCCGCGTGAAGGCCATCTGCTTCGTTTACCATCCCGCCCGTCGGCCAGTGCGCGCACACTGGTGTTTGACACGTGGCAAGCCCACCACATCGAGGAGAGCGCAATGAGTGGCAGTGGACCGTTCGGGTTCGATCCCGAGGATTTCGACCGCGTCGCCCGCGAGGCCGGTGAGGGGTTGCGCGAGGCTCTCGACGGGTTGGGCCGGTTTCTCAACAACCCCGGTCAAGGCGTCGGGTGGGCAGGCCTGCTCGATGAGGTGACCAGGTTTTCCCGGCCGAGGACCGAGCCGGAGACCACCGGCGAGGCGGGCGACGGTGTATGGGCGATCTACACCGTCGACGAAGCCGGCGGCGCCCACATCGAGCAGGTCTATCCCAGTGAGCTCGAAGCGCTGCGCGCCAATGCCGGCAACACCGATCCCGGCCGTCGGGTGCGGTTCCTGCCGTATGGCATCGCGGTCAGCGTGCTCGACACCGATACCGGTGAGTAACAACGGCTCCGAATGCCGACTGCTCGGCTCGGTGACCGGCTAGGCTCTTGCCCCATGATTCGCGAGTTCTTCGGTGCCACGGCAGTCGCGGCGGCGGCACTGGCAACAGCGCTGTCGGTGGCGCCGGGTGCGGCCGCTGACGACAACAGCAACATGTACCCGGACAACCCGGGCCGCTACCCCACCGATGTGCCGGGGATGAGCTACGAGGCGTCCAACGGTGCGCCGTGCTACAGCTGGGAACGCAACGTGTTCGGGCGCGGCCCGGGCGGAACAGCGATGCAGTGCCGCTGGATCCCCAACCAGTGGCCGCCGGTCTACACCGGATTCTGGACTTATGCCTATCCGTTGCACGGTGTGCAGGAGATCGGCTCACCGTGCCCGGGGCCGCAGGCCGCGGCGCAGTCCCCCGACGGACGGCCGATGTTGTGCCTCGGGGCGCAGGGCTGGCAGCCCGGCGTGTTCACCGGTGACGGGTTCTTCCCGGGCTGAGGCCCGCGTCACAGGCCACCGGCCATACACGTAAGCGATCAGTGTATGGTCGGGTGGCCCGAATCCGTGCACACCAGGAGTGCCATGAGCGCTGACGTGAAATTCGATCTGTCCACAGTGTTCTCGACCGTGGCGCGAGCCATCGGCGATCAGACCTTCCTGGTGTGGCGGGACCGGCGGTTGACCTACCGCGAGTTCGACGCCCGCGTCGACGGTTTTGCCCACTACCTGGTTTCTGCCGGCCTCGGTGCGCACACCGAACGCGACGCGCTGGCCGGGCACGAGTCCGGTCAGGATCACCTCGGCATCTACCTGCGCAACGGCAACGAGTACCTGGAATCGATGATCGGCAGCTATCGCGCGCGGGTGGCCCCGTTCAACGTCAGCTACCGCTACGTCGAAGAGGAACTGCTCTACCTGCTGACCGACTCCAACGCCCGGGCGGTGATCTACAACGCCGAGTTCGCCCCGAGGGTGGCCGCGATCCGCGACCGGTTGCCGAATCTGCAGGTGCTGATTCAGGTGGCCGACGAATCCGGCAACGACCTGCTGCCCGGCGCGGTCGATTACGAGACGATCCTGAAAACCCCGGCGCCGCAAACCGGTATGCCCACACCCTCGGGTGACGACCTGTACATCCTCTACACCGGCGGCACCACCGGCATGCCCAAGGGCGTGCTGTGGCGCCAGCACGACATCTTCCTGTCCTCGATGGGCGGACGCCCGTTCGGCAGCGACACGTGCCTCAGCTCGTACGAGGAACTCGCCGAACGGGCCGCCAACGCCGGCGGCGGATTGTCACTGTTGATGATCCCGCCGTTCATGCACGGCGCCGCCCAGTGGGCCTCCTACAACGTGGTCACCATGGGCGGCAAGTTGGTGATCCCCGACGATGTGGTGCGGATGCAGCCGGACAACGTGCTTCAGTTGGCCGAACGCGAACGGGTGCTGAGCATCCCGGTGGTGGGCGACGCGATCGCCCGGCCGCTGGTCGACGAGATCGAGAAGGGCGGCTACGACCTGTCCGGCCTGTTCACCATCACCAACGGCGGTGCGCCGCTGTCCCCGACCGTGCGCAAACGCATCCTGACCGCGCTGCCGCACCTGACCCTGCTCGACGCCGTCGGCGCATCGGAATCCGGGGCACAGATGAGCACCTTCTCGACCGCCGGCGGTGAGAGCGAGGCCGCGACGTTCACCCCGCAGTCCGACACCGGCGTGGTGGCCGAGGATCTGTCCCGGGTGCTCGGGCCCGGTGAGGGCGGCGGCTGGCTGGCGCGCCGGGACCTGATCCCCCTGGGCTACCTCGGCGACGAGGCCAAGACCGCGCGCACGTTCCCGACCATCGACGGGGTGCGCTGGTCGGTTCCGGGCGACCGGGCAAATGTCTTGGAAAACGGGCGTATTCAGCTGCTGGGCCGCGACTCGGTCACCATCAACTCAGGTGGGGAGAAGATCTTCGTCGAGGAGGTCGAGCGGGCCGTCTCCGCGCATCCGGCGGTGTACGACGTGGTGGTGGTCGGCCGGCCGTCGGAACGTTGGGGCAGCGAGGTCGTGGCGGTGGTGCAGTTCGCCGAGGGCGCGTCGGCCACCGACGAGGAGCTCATCGAGGTGTGTCAGCAGTCGATTGCCCGCTACAAGATCCCCAAGGCGTTCATCCGCTCGGCGCAGATCGTACGTTCGCCCGCAGGCAAGGCCGATTACCGCTGGGCCAAATCGGTGGCGACCGAGCCCGCGGAGGCGGTCTAGTTCCCCGCGCGAGCCGACACTAAAACCCCTGAAATCAACGGGTTTTAGGGGTTTCACGTCTGCTCGCGGGAGAAGTGGGTGCCGATCGCGGCGAGCATCGTGGAGTGCGCGGCAACCGCCTGCGCCACGGTGACCGGCAGCAACGGCCGGGGCGCGGCCATCGTCAGCTCCTCGGTGATCCTGGTTCCGGTTTCGGTGGCGGCGAAATCCACTCGGCTGTCCAACGTCACCCGCGGGAACTGGCGGGCCTGGGCGGTGACGACGCCGGAGGTCGGCACCACGAGGCGGGCCCGGTAGGTGATCGGTATCGTGAAGGGCCCCAAGGGGATCCGGTCGCGGACCCGGTAATCCTGCCGATACCCGTCGGCCAGGTCCAATCGGGCCCCGCGACGCACCCACTGCACCAGCGGATGGACCTGGGCGATGTTGTCCAAGTCGACGTAGAACGCCCGGACCCGCGCCGGCGGTGCGGGCACCTGCGCGCTGACACTGCGGCGGGCCTGCCCGATCCAGAGGTTCACCTGAGTCAGTTCACCACGATGCGTAGCTGCTCCCAGCCGCGCACGGTCGAGGTTGGCGCCAGTTGCGCACCGTCATAGTCGATCTCCCATTCGGGGAACCGATTGAGCAGTTCGTCGAGGGCCACCCGGCCTTCGAGGCGGGCCAGGTTGGCACCCAGGCAGTAGTGCAGACCCTTGCCGAAGGTCAGGTGGCTGATGTTGTCGCGGTGGATGTCGAAGGTGTCGGGGTTGCGGTACCGGCGTGGGTCCCGGTTGGCCGCCCCGAACAACAGCAGCATGGCGCTGCCGGCCGGAACCGTGATGCCGTCATATGCGAAATCCCTTGCCACCCAACGGGCAACGTGCGGTCCGGTGGGTTCGAAGCGTAACGTCTCGTCGACCGCGCGGGTCAGCAGCGAACGATCCTGCGCCACTTCGCGACGCTGGTCGGGATGTTCGGCCAGCACCTTGGCCAGCCAGCCGATGAGCCGGCCGGTGGTCTCGTTGCCCGCCCCGGCGACCACCTGGGTGTAATGCAACACCTCTTTACGGTTGAGCTTGCGGTTGACCCCGAATTCATCGGTGAACTCGACATTGAGCAGCGCTGTCATCAGGTCGTCGGACGGGTTCTTCGACCGCCATTCGACGTAGTCGGCGTAGATCCGGCCATCGGCGATCCGGTCGGCCTGCGCCACCTTCATCGGGGCACCCGGTTTGGTGCGCAGGTTGGCGTCGTTGGCGTCGCGAACCCCGATCTGCTCGGATTCCGGTATGCCGAGCAGCATTCCGATGACCCGCATGGGCATCATCGAGGCCAGTTCGGCGATGATGTCGAAGCCGCCGGACCCGACCAGCGGATCGAGGCACCGCACGCAGAACTGCCGGATCTGGTCCTCGATCTCGGCCATCCGCCGCGGCGTGAACACCCGTGACATCAAGCCGCGTAGCAACGTGTGCATCGGCGGATCCTCGAACATCATCACGCCCGGCGGCATGTCGAAGTCCGACTTCACCAGTTCGAGGATGTCACTTCGGCTGTTGGAGAACGTTTCCCAGTCCGACAGCGCCTTTTCCACGTCGGCGTGCCGGGACAGTGCCCAGAAGTCGTAACGCTCGTTGTGGTAGAGCGGGGCCTCATCGCGCAGGCGGGCGTAGACCGGGTACGGGTCGGCGACGATACCGATGTCGTAGGGGTCGTAGTACACGGTCATTTCAGGCAACTGCCGGCGTCGACGGGCAGGGTGACCCCGGTGATGTACCGAGCCTCGTCCGAGGCCAGGAACAGCACCGCATTGCTGATGTCCTCGGGAGACACCCATGGGATCGGCAGCATGTGAAACGTCTGGCAGATCGGCGCCAGATCGTCGGGCCCCGGGTTCTCCAGGTCCGGCCGGAACATCCGGTACGTCGTGTCGTTCATCAGCATGGGGCTGTCGACGTGGGTGGGATGCACCGAGTTCACCCGGATCGAATGCTGTCCCAACTCGACGGCGAAGCTGCGCATCAGCCCCACCACACCGTGTTTGGCCGCCACATAGTGACCGGTGAAGGGATAGGCCTTGGAACCGGCCACCGAACTGGTCAGGATGATCGAACCGCCTCGGCCACCGGCAAGCATGTGCGGCACACCGGCTTTCACCGTTTTCCACACCCCACTGAGGTTGACGTCGATCATCTCCTGCCAGAGGTCCTCGTCCATCCGGTCCAGCCTCACGCCGGTGGTACCGATACCCGCGTTGGCCGCGATGATGTCCAGCCGGCCGAGTTGTTCGACGCCGCCGCCGACCGCGCCCGCCAGGGCGTCGAAATCGCGCACATCGACCTCGGCGGTGACGATCCTCCTCCCGAGGTTCTTGACCAGATCAGCGGTTTCGGCCAGATCCGCGGCAGTGGACCCGAGCGCCGGTGACCGCTCGAAAGTGGCGCAGATGTCGACGGCGATGATGTCGGCACCTTCTTGGGCCAGCCGCACCGCATGGCTGCGTCCCTGTCCGCGGGCCGCCCCGGTGATCAATGCGACCTTGCCGTCCACCCGACCTGTCATCCCCCACCCTCCGCCAACTTTGGGCGATCGCCCAATAACTACACTCAGGCCATGTCTAGCAGTCGCCGCCGCGCGTGGTCAAGGGTGCGATGAGCACCCCGAAAACAACCGCCGGACGCGACTCCACCACCCGGCGGGCACTGATTCGGGCCACCGCGGCAGTCATGCTCGAGGAGGGCTACGCCGCGGCCACATCGCGACGGGTGGCCGCACACGCCGGCGTCAAACCCGCACTCGTGCACTACTACTTCCCCAGCATGGACGACTTGTTCATCGCCGTCCTGCAGGCCGGTGCCGAGTCCAACCTGAGCACCCAGCAGCAGGCATTCGCCGAAGATCGCCCACTGCAAGCACTGTGGGAGCTCAACAACACCCAGGGTGCCGCGCTGTGGATGGAGTTCATGGCATTGGCCAACCACCGCAAGGCAATCCGTAGTGAGATCGCCGGCTACGCCGACCGTTTCCGCGAGCTCGAAGAGGCGGCGATGGCCTCGGCGCTGGAGTCCCACGGCGTCGACACCGACGAGTTCCCGCCGGTGGTGATGTCGATGATCGTGGCCAGCCTGGCCCGCATCCTCGTGCTCGAGGACGGGCTGGGCATCAACCGCGGCCATGCCCAGGCACAGCAATTCGTACGACGCTATCTGGACCGGTTCGAGCTCAACCCGGGTGAGCGAGCATGAGCCTTCTGCACGAGTTGATCTCGACTGCGGCACTCACCGCACCACGGCGCGCGGCCGTCATCGCCGACGACGGAACCACCGCGACGTTCGCCGAGTTCGATCGTCAGATCCGCGGTGTCGCAGGCTGGGTCGCCGATCGGACCGCCCCGGGCGACCGGGTTGCCGTGATCGCCGACAACAGCGCGGCCTACGCCCAGCACCAGGCGCGGCGCCGCAGTGGCCAGCTGAACCGCTTGCTCGGCGGGGCTGAGCCGCTGGTTGATCAAGGTCAGCACGCACCCGCTGTGGGGCACCGCGTAATACAGCTGGGCGTAGGCCGCGCTGTTGTCGGCGATCACGGCAACCCGGTCGCCCGGGGCGGTCCGATCGGCGACCCAGCCT